>JBEANV010000273.1:0-2516 GCA_041165285.1 Pseudomonadota bacterium
CGCCAGCAGCGCCTCGTTTTCCCACGCCAGCAGCACGTCGCCGATCCCCCGCTCGACGAAGGTCACGGTCGAGCCACGCGCGCCGGTGTCGAGCACGGGCACGTTGCTGTAGATCTTCTGCACGAAGGCCTGCGCCTTGGCGTCGGAGCCGAACTTCTTCTTCGCGTAGCCCCAGGCGGCCAGGTAGTTCCAGCGCGCGCCGCCCGAGGTCTTCGGGTTCGGCGTGATCACGGCGATGCCCGGCTTGACGAGATCGTCCCAGTCCTTGATCGCCTTCGGGTTGCCCTTGCGCACGAGGAAGACGATGGTGGACGTGTACGGCGCGCTGTTGTGCTGCAGGCGCTTCTGCCAATCGGGCGGCAGCAGCCGGGCCTTGTCGCTGATCTCGTCGATGTCGTAGGCCAGTGCCAGCGTGACCACGTCGGCCTCCAGCCCGTCGATGACCGAGCGGGCCTGCTTGCCCGAGCCACCGTGGGATGCCTTGACCGTCACGGTATCGCCGGTCTTGGCCTTGTAGAAGGCGACGAAGGCCTTGTTGTAGTCCTGGTACAGCTCGCGGGTCGGGTCGTAGGAGACGTTGAGTAGCGTGATGTCCTTGGCGTGGGCCAGCGGGGCGGCGCCAAGGGCGAGAGCAAGGGCGGCGGCTGCGATCAGGGTCTGGCGGCGGTGCATCGGGCGGGTCCGTTCAGTCTGGAGGAATGAACGAATCCTAGGGAGCCCGACGCCAGCGGAGAACGAATCAATCCGATGATCGATAGCCGTAAAACGAGGTTTGAGGGAGGGGCGTGCGCTGAGGGTGAGTCATGCCCAGCCGACAACCGCCAGCAAGCGGAGTTTGCTCACAGCGACGGCACGGTCGCCACCTCTGGCGTTGCCAGAGGTACCCGAACCGGCGGCACCGGCTCGCGTGGCGCCAGCACGACCTGCCCGCGCCCGGCCCGCTTGGCTTCGTAGAGCGCGTCATCGGCGCGGTGCAGCAGATCCTCCAGCGACTGGTCGTGCTGGCCGAGCGCGGCCAGCCCGGCGCTGTATTCGAGCAGGAAGCCCAGCTCCTGCCCCGACGCAAGCCGCAGGCAGTGCCGCAGTCGCTGGTCGAGCGAGAGCGCCTGGCCTTCGCGGGTGTGGGTCAGGATGAGGCAGAACTCCTCGCCGCCGTAGCGTCCGGCCAGGTCGCCGGTGCGCAGTTCCTCCCGCAGCAGCCGCGCGAACAGCTGCAGCGCCTGGTCACCCTTGGCGTGGCCATGCTCATCGTTGATGCGCTTGAAATGGTCAATGTCGAGCATCACGGCCACCAGCGGGTAGCCGTAGCGCTGCGCGTCGGCCAGCAGCGCCTCGGCGCGTTCCGTCCAGGCGCGGCGGTTGAGCAGGCCAGTCAGACCGTCGGTGATGGCCTGCGCCTGCAGCTCGCGCTCTGCTTCCTCGCGGTAGGCCATCAGGATGGCCGCGGTCGTCAGCACCAGCGACAGGTTGCTCACGAGTGCGGCGACCTTGTTGACCGGGTGCGGTGCGGTCAGGAAGGGGTAGGACGCGGTGAAGAAGGCACCGAGGACGCCGCGCCAGACGGTCACGACCGCAGTCGCCGTCATGCACAGGCCGATCAGCGCACGCCAGCGCCAGCCGGTCTCGGGGCTGCGTCGGCTGACGGCGAGCACGATCACCACCATCTGCAGGCCCAGCACGCCATTGGCCAGCCCGACGCGCCAGGGATAGTGGCCGAAGCCGAGGCCGTAGCCGAGCGTCATCAGCCCTGTCAGCAGCCACATGGGCCAGAGCACCCGGGGCCGCCCGGTCCACAGGCCGATCGACCGCCACAGCATCACGAGGCTGGCGGACATGCCCGCCATCGCAACCACCGAGCACGCCTGGTCCTGCCACTCGTTGCGCCAGAAGGTCGACATGACGAGGAAGAACCAGCCGCCCGCCTGCAGCAGAGTCGACAACACCGCTTGGCGTGCCGCCGGCCCCACGCGCCAGCCCATGATCGCCGGCAAGGCCAGCGCCACGGCGAACATGTTCACCGTGAAGACGACCATCAACGTGCGGACATCCAGCTCCATTTACTGGAACGCCACCTCGGCGAAGCTGCGCAGCTTGCGGCTGTGCAGGTGGTCCAGGCCCTGGTGGCGCAGGATCTCGATGGCACGGATGCCGATGCGCAGGTGCTGATCGACCCGCTCGCGGTAGAAGTGGTTGGCCATGCCGGGGAGCTTGATTTCGCCGTGGAGCGGTTTGTCGGAAACGCACAGCAGGGTACCGTATGGAACCCTGAAGCGGAAGCCATTGGCCGCGATCGTGGCGCTTTCCATGTCAAGGGCCACCGCGCGGCTCTGGCTGAAGCGGCGCTCCGGACCCGGGTGTGGCAGCAGCTCCCAGTTGCGGTTGTCGGTGGAGGCCACGGTGCCGGTGCGCATGATCTTCTTCAGCTCGTAGCCGGAGAGCTGCGTCACCTCGGCCACCGCGGCTTCGAGCGCGACCTGGATCTCTGCCAGCGGCGGGATCGGCACCCACAGCGGCAG
>JBEANV010000274.1:0-3029 GCA_041165285.1 Pseudomonadota bacterium
CGGTGGATCGCCACCGCCTCCTCGGCCTGGCTGGATCGGCCCGGCTCCCTGTGGTCTACTTTCTGCCCGAACCATAAAAAGCGATTCACGCTGGGGGAGTGCAGACTTGGCCATCTTTCCGCAGGGGCTTGCCCAGATCGCGGCGCGTTGCCGCAACACCGAGGACGGCGGCGCCGAGCGGCGGGTGCTGCGGCAGCTTCAACGCTGTCTGGAGGACGACTACCTCGTCTGGCACAACGTGCCCGTGGGCAACAAGGGCCGCTTGCCGGACTTCGTGGTGCTGCATCCGGGCCGCGGCCTGCTGGTGCTGGAGGTCAAGGGCTGGCGGGCCGGTGCGCTGCACCAGGTCTCGCGCCACGATGTCGAGCTGAACCTGGCGAACGGGCAGGGGCGGGTGAGCAAGATCCACCCCGGTCTGCAGGCCCGCGGCTACGCGATCGAGCTGGTCAACCAGATGCAGCGCGACCCCGGCCTGTGCCAGACCGAAGGGCGCCACACCGGCAATCTGGTCGTGCCGTGGGGCTGCGGCGTGGTGTTCGCCAACATTGAGCGCCAGCGCATCACCGATCCGCACTGGGACGAGTTCTTCCCGCCGGCCACCACGCTGACCCGCGAGGATCTGGCCGAGGAACTGGACCCCGCCGCTTTCCAGGCGCGGCTGTGGGGCATGTTCACGGTCGAGTTCCGCCTGAAGACGGCGCTGACCCTGCCGCAGCGCGACCGCATCCGCTGGCACCTCTTCCCCGAGATCCGGCTGCAGACGCAGGCGTCGCTGCTGGACGAGGACGACGCGAGCGGGCCGGGGGCCACGGTGGCGCCGTCGCCGAGCGAGGCGCTGATGCTGGTGATGGACCTGCAGCAGGAGCAGCTCGCGCGCTCGATGGGCGAGGGGCACCGGGTCATCCACGGCGTGGCGGGGTCGGGCAAGACGATGATCCTCGTTTACCGAGCCCAGCAGTTGGCCGCCGCAGCGCGGCCGGACTGGCCGATCCTGGTGCTTTGCTACAACCGGCCGCTGGCGGCGCGCATCGACGCGCTGATGCGGCAGCGGGGGCTGGACGAGCGGGTGCAGGTGCGGACCTTCCACGGCTGGTGCTACGACATGGCCGACACCTACCAGCTCGGCATCCCGAAGAAGGGCTTCCGGCCGGACTACGACGCGCTGGCCGACCGGGTGGTCGAGGCGGTGGCGCATGGCCGCATCCCGCGGGCGCAGTACGCGGCGCTGATGATCGACGAGGCGCACGATTTCGAGGATGCGTGGCTGCGGCTGGCGCCCCAGTTGGTCGATCCGGCGACGAACTCGCTGCTGGTGCTCTACGACGATGCGCAGTCGATCTACCGCCAGCCGCGCCGCAAGTTCAGCTTCGCCAGCGTCGGCATCGAGGCGCGTGGGCGCACGAGCGTGCTGAAGGTCAACTACCGGAACACGGCCGAGGTGCTGAAGCTCGCCACCGCGACCGCCGGGCAGTTGCTGCGCGGCGGCGAGCCGGACGGGGCGGGCGAGGGCGACAGCGACATCGTTCAGCAGACCCCGCTTGGTGCTGGTCGCAGTGGCCCCGCGCCCGAACTGCTGCGCGGACGCACGCCGCGCGAGGAGGCCGAGCTGATCGCCGACCGCCTCGTCGATGCGCTGGCCGATGGCGTGTCACCGGCCGACATCGGCATCCTGGCCCGCCGGCATGACCTGCTCGACCCGGTGGAAAAGGCGCTGCACCTGCGCGGCATCCGCACCCAGCGCCTGCAGCGGGCCGGGAAGTGGGAGCCGGACAGCCTCAAGCTCACCACGCTGCACGCCTCCAAGGGGCTGCAGGCGGTGCCGGATGCGCACCACAGCGAGGAGGAGGAATGGCGGTTGCTGTATGTGGCGATGACGCGGGCGACGTATCGGCTGGTGCTGGGGGCTTGTGGGGAGTCGGGGGCGGTGGAGAAGGTCTCGGCTGAGGTGGGCGTCAAGGCCGGGCGGATTCAAGTCTGAAGTGCAACACCCGCGATATCAGTGGATTGTCGCGCCAGTCTTTTCTGCCGCCACCTGCATCAATTCCTTGAAGACCTGGATCGGCGTGCGCCAGTCCAGGGTTTCACGCGGCCGGTTGTTGAGCAGATCGGCCATGGAATCGAGAGCCTCCTGATCATGGATCGACAAGTCCGTACCTTTGGGCAGCATCTGGCGCAGCAAACCGTTGGTGTTCTCGCAGCTGCCGCGCTGCCAAGGGCTATGCGGGTCGCAGAAGTACACCTTGATGTTCGTGTTGCGCGCCAGTTCGCGGTGACACGCCATTTCCCGGCCCTGGTCATAGGTGAGCGACTGCCTCAGCGGTTGCGTGATCTGGTTGAGCTTGGCCGTGAAGGCCGCCAGTGCCGACTCGGCCGTGGCGTCCGGCATCTTGGCCAGCAGCACCAGGCGCGTGGTGCGCTCGACCAGCACGCCCACGCTGGAGCGATTGCCCGCTCCCTTGATCAGGTCGCCTTCCCAGTGCCCGGGCATGACCCGGTCATTGACCTCGGGCGGACGCACGTGGATGCTGACCATCTCCGGGATCTGCCCGCGTCGATCCTCGCCACCCGAGCGAGGTCGGCGCGTGTTGCGAGCCTGGCGCAGACAGGCCACCAGCGCCTTGCGCAACTCGCCCTTGGGATGCGCATAGATGGCGTTGTAGATGGTCTCGTGCGAGACGTGTCGTTCCGGGTGATCAGGCCACATCCTGCGCAGTGTCCGGGCAATCTGGCGCGGCGACCACAGCCAGGTCAGCAGATGCGAGACAACGCCCCACAAGGCGCCATCGGCATGCAGTTTGGGCAAGCGCTTGGCCCGGGTTCGGCGGGCTAACGCCGCCTGTCGTGCCGGCTGCGAGGCATAGCCCTCGGCACTCCTGTTGCGAGCCACCTCACGGCTGACGGAACTGGGACTGCGCTCCAGCACCTTCGCGATCGATCGCAGGCTGTGTCCCTGCTGAAGCAGGCTCGCCAGCGTCACGCGTTCTTCGGGCTGCAGTTGTCGGTATCTCGTCGTCATCTTCACACCTTAC
>JBEANV010000275.1:0-6904 GCA_041165285.1 Pseudomonadota bacterium
TCGCCTTGCGCAAACACCCGCTGCCGGATCGCCGGCGGCATGGACGCGGCCGACGCGGTCACCCCCGACAGCAGCCCGAACGCCCACGCAGTGCCCGGACAGCCCCGCGCCAGCATCGCGACCGTTTCGACATGCGTCATGAGCGCGTGACCGACTCCGCCCGCCCGGCGCGGGAACATCATCGACAGCAGCCCGGCCTCGCGCAGGGCGCTGATGGCCGGGTCGGTGGGCCGGCGCAGGCGTTCGGCTTCCGCAGCGTGTTCGGCCAGCAGCGGCACCAGCGCACGCGCCGCCGCCACAGGATCGGTGAGGGTGCGGGGGGCGAAGGCATCCGGGAGGGGCGGGATCGGCATGTGCGCTCGGACCATTAAATGAACAGATATACAAATTATGTTCATTTAAAATCAGAGTGACACTGGTGTTTACTCTGAGCACCGGCGGCACCCGGTCTGCCAAGACTCAACCCGCCGGTGTCGGCTTCTTGGCCGCCATTTCGGTGAGCCCTGCCGTGGTCACCTTGCCGCAGGTAGCCCAGGCATTGGCATGTCCCAGCGAGTGGACGTCGAACACGGCCTGCAGGGCGTTGTACTGGCCCTGGGCATCCAGCGTCTGGTTGACGGCGCGCTTGGCCATCTGCAGCGCGTGCGGGTGCATCTGGGCAATCTCGTTGGCCAGGGCCAGCGTGGCCGTCTCCAGTTGATCCAGCGGCACCACGCGGTTGACCATGCCCAGGCGATGCGCTTCCTGTGCGTCGATGAACCCGGCGGTGAACAGCATTTCCTTGGCCTTGCGGGCGCCGAATTCCCAGGTATGCCCGTGGTACTCCACCCCGCCGCAGCCCATGCGCACCACCGGGTCGCTGAAGCGGGCGTTGTCGGCGGCGATGATGAGGTCCATCGGCCAGGCCAGCATCAGACCGGCCGCGATGCAGGCGCCTTGCACCGCCGCGATCGTCGGCTTGGGCAGATCGCGCCACTTGCGGGCGTAACCCAGGAAGTGCTTCTTCTCCCAGTTGTACATGCGCAGCAGGCCGGTTTGCTCGACATCGTCGAACATCGACTTCCAGGGGTCGTACTGCATGACGTCGTCCGAGATGTCATGCCCGGCCGAGAAGTGCTTGCCCGCGGCCTGGAGCACGACGACACGCACGCCATCGTCGGCCATGGCGCGCTCGAACGCCTGGTCCAACTCGTTGAGCAGCGGCGGATTCTGGGCGTTGCGCTGGTCCGGGCGGTTGAGCGTGATGATGGCGACGCGGTCGCGGGTTTCGTACAGGACGATGGACATGGCTTTCTGGTCTCCAGGGCAGTGTCTTTGTGGTGTCAGGGTGTCAGGGGTGGTGCAGCACCCAGCGCTGGGTGCCGGGTGCCCGCACCCAGCCGTGCGAGGCGCTGGCGCCACCGTCAACCGGAATGGTGACGCCGTTGAGGTAGGACGCCATGTCGGAGGCCAGAAAGGCCACCACGTTGCCCATCTCGTCCATGCTGCCCATGCGCCGCATCGGGATGTAGCGATCGCGGGAATCCAGCTCCGCGGCGCTGGCCCGGTCGTAGTAGGGCCGCATCCCGGGGGTGTCGATCATGTCGGGCGCCAGGGCATGCACACGGATACCGTGGTCGGCCAGCTCCAGCGCCATGGAGCGCGTGAAGCTGACCATCGCCGCCTTGCAGGCGGCATAGACGGCATAGCCCGGTGCCGCCCGCAAGGCCTCGCTGCTGGCGATGTTGACGATGACACCGCCTCGCCCGGCCGTGATCATCTCGGCGGCGACCGCTTGCGTGGCGCTGAGCAGGCTGATGAAGTTGAGGTCGATGTGCCGGTGCCAACTGCGTTCGCTCTGGGCCATGAACGCCACCGGCCGGCCGCCGCCGGCGTTGTTCACCAGCAGGTCGATGTGGCCGAAGGCCTGCACGACACGCTGCACACCCTCGCGGACCTGCTGGGTGTCGGCCATGTCGGTCTGCACGAACATCGCGTCCAGCCCCAGGGCCCGGATGGCGGCAGCCACCCGCTCGCCGTTGTCCGCATCGATGTCGGCGATCGCCACGCGGGCGCCTTGCCGGGCCACGGCCATCGCCGATCCTTCGCCGATCCCGTTGGCCCCGGCGGTGACCAGCACCACTTTGCCGTCCAGTCGGTAGCTTGCGGTCATGGTGCGGGCCTCTCAGCAGTTGAGTCGCGGGACGTGCGCCGAGGTGGCGCACAGGGCCTGGAGGGCGGCATAGGCATCGTGTACCGCGTCGCCGATCCGCCCGCCCTTGCGGGCATCACCGATGGAGACATAGGGGATGCCCGAGGCCGACAGCGCCTGGGCGAGGGCCGGATCCGGCTCGCGGCCCTGGGCAATGAGCACACCGGAAACCTGCAGCTTCTGCCGGAAGTCGTCGTCCGTGCCCCCCAGTGTCACGGCGCCGGTCTCATCGACGGCCAGCAGTTGGGTGTGCATCATCAACTGCACCTGCGGGTTGGTGCCCAGTCGGGTGAGCAACACGCCGCGGTAGATCGGCTCTGCAGCGCGGGCGAGCTGCTGGATGGCCGAGCGGCTGACCAGCACCACTTCATGGCCCCGTTCGGCAAGGTACTCGGCGGCTTCACAGCCCGTCTCGCCACCACCGTAGACCAGCATGGGCCGCCCCGGCAAGGGCGCGGGCAGCGGGTAGGCGGGGTTCATCAGCACCTCGTAGGCGTCGTGGACGCAGGCCTGGTGCAGTCCCTCGATCGGCAGTTGCTTGGGTTTGCCGCCCGAGGCCAGCACCACCAGACGAGGGTTGCGCACCGCCAGCGACCCGGCGGTCGCCGCCGTCCCGGTCGTCACGGTGATGCCACTCGCGCCGATCTGCCGCGCCAGATAGCGCTGGTACCAGGTCAACTTGTCCTTGTGCGGCGGGGCAGCAGAAGCAATCAGGCCGCCCCCCAGACACGCCCGCGCCTCCACCAGCTCGCAGGTGAACCCCGCCTGCGCCATCATCAGGGCCGCCGCCATGCCCCCCGGCCCGCCGCCGACCACCACGATGGGCCGGTTACCGGCATCGGACACCTGCGGCAGGGCCTCCAGCTCACGGCCGGCACGCGGGTTTTCGGCACAGCCGATGGTCCCGTGGCTGCCCGAACCCATGGTGACGCAGTAGTTGCACGAGGTGAAGGGCCGGATGGTGTCGGCACGCCCTGCCTGTGCCTTGCGTGCCCACTCCGGATCGGCCAGCAAGGGGCGTCCGAGGGCGATGAGGTCCGCATCGCCCTCGGCGACGGCCCGCTCTGCCGTCTCGGGATGCCGGATCTGTCCGACCGCGATCACCGGCACACCCGTTGCCGCACGCAAGCGCCGGGCATAGGGCAGCTTCCAGCCCTCGGGGGCGGACATCGGGTCGATCACCTTGTCCAGACCGGTCCAGCCCAACCCCATGGAGACATGCAGGGCATCGGCCCCTGCGGCCACCAGCCGGGGCGTGATGCGCTCCATGTCGGCGATGCCCAGACCCTTGGGCGTGAACTCGTCGGCGGAGATCCGGTAGATCAGGGGCCGGTCACCAATGGCCTGCCGGACGCGCTGGATCACGCGCCGCGGGAATTCAAGGCGGCGCGCCTCGTCACCACCGAAGGCATCGTCGCGGTGGTTGGTGAACGGCGAAAGGAAGGAGGTCAGCAGGTAGCCATGCGCGCCATGCAGTTCGAACGCCTGGTAGCCGGCCTGGACGCCGAGTTCGGCGGTGCGCCCGAAACACTCGATGAGTTGCTCGATCTCGGCGATCGTCATCGCGCGGGCGATCAGCTTGTGCGGATCGCGCCGCGAAGGGACATCCGACGGGACGATGGGAACGCCGCCTGCCACCAGTTCGCGCTTGGCCCCCTGGCCGCCGTGCTGAAGCTGCAGGCAGGCCACCGCACCGGCACTGGTGATCGCCTCGACCAGGCGCTGGTGTCCGTCCAGGTGGGCCGGTCCTTCGAGCGTGAGCTGGCGGTGCTCGGAGCGCCCGGTCGGCACATGGACGCAGCAGAACTCGACGATCACCATGCCCGTGCCGCCCTCGGCACGTTCGCGGTAGAAGGCCACCTGCCGCGCCGTGACGGCACCCGATTCGGTCCCCAGGTTGGTGGACATCGGTGCCATCACGACCCGGTTGCGCAAGCGCAGACCAGCGAGCATGAACGGTGAGAAGAGCTGCGGAAACGGGTGGGTGGGTGTCGGCATGGAACTCACTAACTGACTGAATGTCAGTTCATGAATTGTGACTCCATCGCTGCGGGACAGCAAGCCCGCAAACACCTGCTCCCCGGATCAGTCCGCTGCTGGGCGTCTGGTGCGGGTGGTTTTGCCGGCGGGGGCCGACTGGGTGCCGGGTGGTCCGGCGGTGAAGCTGAGCGTGATGAGGTGCGCCAGCGCTTCGTTGACCTTGCGCATCCCGAGACCCCGGGCAATGACGGCGGGGTCTGTCGAGGCCATCCGCTCCATGGCGGCATGCACCACCGAGGCCATCGCGAACGCCTGGCCCAGCGTGGGCCGCTGCTGGCCTTCCGGGTAGGTGGCCAGCATCCGCCGGGCCAGCTTGTCGATGAACGGGATGTAGGTGCTGGTCCGAAGCTCCTCGAACCGCGGATCCCCTCGATCGGCTTCCAGGTTGCGGAACCGGAGGATCTGGCGGTGGGCGTCCCAGATGCCATTGAAGACTTCGACCAGCTCCAGCGCATGCGCGTGCAGCAAATCGAACTCCCAGGGTTTCTCGACCACGGCAAACACGCCGCCCATGGCGGAAGCCGCTTCGGAGGCCAGCGCGAAGAGCACATCGCGCACATCCTGGAAGTACATGTAGAAGCTGGCCGAGGACGTGCCGGCTTCCTTGGCAATGGCCACCGCGGTGAGTTCGACCGGCGAGTACGCCTCCAGCAACTTGCGCGCCGCTTCCATGATTTTTTGGCGCGTGCGCAGACCCTTGCGGCCCAGTTGCTGCCCCTGTTGATTGGTCTCGACTTCTGTGGAACCATCAGCTTTTGCCATAGCACCACATTTTGCATCAATCTTTGTACCCATCAGGCAGCCGGAACTCGGTGTGCCTTCGCCCGGCACCGCTGTTTGTCCTGGTTCATGGCGGCCAGCACACCGCTCGGTGCTGGACTCCCACGGTCGAAGCCATGCTGCGACAACAACCGCAGGCCCGGGTGCTGGCTGTCAACCTGCCGGGCCATGGTGGCGCACCGGGTGATTTGGCCGGCTTGACGATCGAAGCATGCGTGTCCAGCGTGGTGGCCCAGGTGCAGGCGGTCGGGCCGGAGCGTGTCGTCCTGGTGGGCCATTCGATGGCAGGCATCACGTTGCCGGGCGTTGCGACCCGGCTGGGTGAGGCGCTGGTGCAGCACATGGTGTTTGTCGCTTGCTGCGTGCCGGCACAGGGCCAGTGCGTCCTCGATACCTTGCACCAACCCATGGCATGGATCGGCAAGCGTGCAGCGCGACGCTCGCCGGTGTCGCCACCCTTGCCGCGTTCCGTGGCCCTGTGGGTCTTCGGCAATGGCCTGCACCGGGACCAGAAGCGCTTCCTGCTGAGCTGTCTGAATGCGGAGAGCACCGGCGTGACGCTGGAGCCGGTCGATCGCTCGAACCTGCCGCCCATCGCACGGTCATGGGTGATGCCAGCGCGGGACCGGGCGGTCAGTCCCGCTCTGCAGCGCCGGTTCATCCAGAACCTGGGCGGTGTCGGCGAGGTGCATGAGATCGACACCTGCCACGACATCATGATCAGCGAGCCAGACAAGCTGGCGGCCGTGCTGCTGCGCTGCGCCTAGGCGCGGAGATACGCCACCTCTCACACCCCGATCGGGAACAGGATGCTCTTTTCCTGCGTGTACTCGCAGGTCCAGTTTTCGCCGTATTCCCGGCCCAGACCGGAGCGTTTGTAGCCGCCGAACGGGGCGTCATTCTGGCGGTACAGCCCGCCGTTGATGACCACGCCGCCGGTGCGCAGTTGCTGCGCCATCTCGAAGGCCTTCGCCGGGTCGCGCGAGTGGATGCCGCCGTACAGGCCATAGGGGCTGTCGTTGGCGATCTGCACGGCTTCCTCGTCGGTGTCGAAGCCGATCACGCTGGCCACGGGGCCGAAGATCTCTTCCTGCGCGATGCGCATGTCGTTGTGCACATCGTCGAACACGGTCACGTCGAAGAAGAAGCCCCGGTGCAGGTGCGCAGGGCGGGTGCCGCCGCACACCAGACGCGCACCCTGGTCCCGGCCGGCCTGCACCATGCGCTCCACGTTGTCGCGGGCAGCGGCGCGGATCAGCGGGCCCATCTGCGTGGCGGGATCGGCCGGGTCACCGGTTTTGATCTGACTGGCGATGGCTTGCATCATGGCCACGTAGGCAGGTCGGATGCTGTTGTGTACCACATGGCGGGTGGCCAGTGCGCAGCCCTGGCCAGCCATCGTCGCCACCTGGAACACCCCCTCCATCGCCGCCTTCTGCACGTCGGCATCGGCGCGCACGATCAGCGCCGACTTGCCGCCCAGCTCCAGCAGCGTGCGCTTGATCGTCGGTGCGCCCTGGGACAGGATGGCCGCGCCCACCGCCTCCGAGCCGGTGAAGGTGACCATGTCCACGGCGGCATCGGCCGTGATCAGGCGGGCCACGTCGGCATCGCCGGTGATGATGTTCAGCACGCCCGGCGGCAGGCCGATTTCCTGCGCCACTTCGCCGAAGAGCAGGGCCGAGAACGGCGTGTAGGGCGAGGGCTTCAGCACCACCGTGTTGCCGGCCAGCAGCGCGGGCACAAGCTTCGACAGGTTGATGAGAAAGGGGGCGTTGTAGGCCGTGATGGCACTGACCACACCCACGGCCTCGCGCACCACCACGCCCGCGCCGATGAGGGCACTGCCCGCAGGGTTGAAGGGGTTCATGGCCGTTTCCACCGGCAATGCGC
>JBEANV010000276.1:0-5936 GCA_041165285.1 Pseudomonadota bacterium
CGATGGCTTTCCTGGTGACGATGTCGCGCGGCTTCAGGTCGGCCTTGACGGCGTCCACCAGCACGGCGGCGGCTTGCTTGACGCTGGCGACCACCTCGTCCTCGACGTTGGCCATCGTCGATGAATACGGCAGGCTCAGGCCCAGCGCCTCGAACGACGAACTCATCGTGTTGGCGGTATACATGCCGCCGCACGAACCGGAGCCGGGGATGGCGCGGTGTTCGATCTCGCAGAAATCCTCGTCGCTCATCTTGCCGGCCGAGTATTGGCCGACCGCCTCGAACACGCTGACGATGTTCAGATCCTGGCCCTTGTACTTGCCGGGCAGGATGGTGCCGCCGTAGACGTAGAGCGCCGGCACGTTCGAGCGCAGCATGCCCATCATGCCGCCGGGCATGTTCTTGTCACAGCCGCCGATGACGAGCACGCCGTCCATCCACTGGCCGCCGACGCAGGTTTCCACGCAGTCGGCGATGACCTCGCGCGAGACCAGCGAGTACTTCATGCCCTCGGTGCCCATGGCCATGCCGTCGGAGATGGTCGGCGTGCCGAAGATCTGCGGGTTGGCGCCGGCTTCCTTCAGGCCGATCACGGCTGCGTCGGCCAGGCGCTGCAGGCCGGAGTTGCAGGGCGTGATGGTCGAGTGGCCATTGGCGACCCCGACCATCGGCTTGCCCATGTCCTCGTCCTTGTAGCCCATGGCGTAGTACATGGAGCGGTTCGGGGCGCGGGCGACGCCTTCGGTGATGTTCTTGGAGCGGCGGTTGAAGCTCATGGTGTCGGGGTTCCAGCGTGGGTGGCTTGGTGGGGCGGAAAGGGAAACGAGAATAGTGCGCGCGGTCCGTGGGTGTCCAATCTATTTGTGTACGCTTGGTAATCTGTACGGCATATCAAACGACCGATCCACTCCATGACCTCCTCGATCGAGTTGCGTGTTTGGCGCCAGTTCGTGACGCTGGCCGAAGAGCTGCATTTCGGCCGCGCCGCGCAGCGCCTGCACATGACCCAGCCGCCACTGACCCAGGCCATCCAGGGACTGGAGCGCGGCCTCGGTGTGGCGCTGTTCGCGCGCACGCGGCGCTCGGTGGCGCTGACGCCGGCAGGGCTGGCGCTGCTGGCACCGGTGCGGCGGCTGCTGGCGGCGTCGGACGAGCTGCCGCGCATCGCCCAGGCCGCGGACACCGGGCTGGCCGGGCGGCTGCGGCTGGCATTCGTGTCGTCCATCGCCTACGGGCCGCTGCCGGAGTGGCTGCGCAGCTTCCGCGAGGCCCATGCCGAGGTGGAGCTGGTGCTGCGCGAGGCAACCCTGGACGTGCAGCTCGATGCCTTCGACGCCGACGAGATCGACACCGGCTTCGTGCTGCACGCGCCGGGTGCAGCGCCGCCGGGGCTGGCCGCGCAGGTCGTGCTGGCCGAACCGCTGCGCATGGCGCTGCCGGAGTCGCATCCAGCCGCTGCGCAGGCGCTGGTGCGCTGGGACGCCATCGCCGCCGAGCCGCTGGTGATCTTCCCGCGCCGGATCGCGCCTTCGCTGTTCGATGCCGTGCTGGCCACCTACCGCGCGCAGGGCGCCACGCCCCGCATCGCCCAGGAGGCAATCCAGATGCAGACCATCGTCAATCTGGTCTCGGCCGGCATGGGGGTCGCGTGGGTGCCGGAGTCGGTGACGCGGCTGCAGCGGCCCGGTGTTGTCTACCGCGCGGTGGCGGGTGTGGCACTGAACTGCGAGACCAGCCTGGTCTGGCGCGAGCCGGCGCTACCCGTGGTGCAGCGGTTTGTGGCGCATGTCGCGGCGCAGCAGCGACAATCCGCGCCTGTCTCTCATCCTCGGAGTGCTGCCGATGCTGGTGCATCCCCAATTTGACCCGGTCGCGCTGAACCTGGGTTTCCTCCAGATCCACTGGTATGGACTGACCTATCTGGCCGCCTTCGGCCTGTTCTACTGGCTGGCGACCCGCCGCATCCGGCAGGCGCCTTACGCCGCGGGCGGCTGGACGCCACGCGAGGTCGAGGACCTGCTGTTCTACGGCGTCATGGGCGTGATCCTGGGCGGCCGGCTCGGCTACGTGCTGTTCTACAAGCCGTCGTATTACCTGGCCAATCCGGCGGAGATCTTCGCCGTCTGGAAGGGCGGCATGGCGTTCCATGGCGGCCTGCTCGGCGTGGTCGTGGCGATGGCCGTGTTCGCCTGGGTGCGCAAGAAGCGTTTCTTTGAAGTCACGGATCTGGTGGCACCCTGTGTGCCGACCGGGCTGGCCTGCGGGCGCATCGGCAACTTCATCAACGGTGAACTCTGGGGCCGTGCGGCGGACGCCAGCCTGCCGTGGGCGATGGTGTTCCCGCAGTCGGGCAGCGAGATCGCGCGCCACCCGTCGCAGCTCTACCAGTTCCTGCTGGAAGGGCTGCTGCTGTTCGTGATCCTGTGGTTTTACGGGCGTACCCGCTCGGCGCACCACCGGACGGATGGCACGGTGGTCTGGGGCCGGGTATCGGGCCTGTTCCTGATCGGCTACGGCGCGTTCCGCTTCATCGCCGAATACTTCCGCGAGCCGGACAGCTTCCTTGGGCTGCTGGCGCTGAACCTGAGCATGGGCCAGTGGCTGTGCGTGCCGATGGTGGTCGTCGGCATGGTGATCTGGGCGCTGGCGGGACGCTCGGGGAAGCGTTCGTGAACGCGCCGCTGCGGGTGCTGGGCATCGAGTCCTCGTGCGACGAAACCGGCATCGCGCTGGTCGAGCTGCCCGACGGCGTGGACGGTGCAGCGCCGCCGCTGCTGCTCGCGCAGGCGCTGCACAGCCAGATCGACATGCACCAGGCGTATGGCGGCGTGGTGCCCGAGCTGGCCTCGCGCGACCACATCCGCCGCGTCGTGCCGCTGCTGCGCGAGACGCTGGCAGATGCGGGGCTGGGGCTGGATGCGGTGGATGTCGTCGCCTACACGCGCGGGCCGGGGCTGGCGGGGGCGCTGCTGGTTGGCGCCGGCATGGCCTGCGCGCTGGGGATGGCACTGGACCGACCAGTGCTGGGTGTGCATCACCTGGAGGGGCACCTGCTGTCGCCCTTCCTCTCGGCCGATCCACCGGAGTTCCCCTTCGTCGCGCTGCTGGTGTCGGGCGGACACACGCAGTTGATGCAGGTCGATGGGGTGGGGCGCTACACGATGCTCGGCGAGACCATCGACGATGCAGCGGGCGAAGCCTTCGACAAGACCGCCAAGATGCTCGGGCTGGGCTATCCGGGCGGGCCGGCCTTGGCGAAGCTGGCAGAGCAGGGCGACGATGCGGCGTTCAAGCTGCCACGTCCGTTGATGCGCGGCGATCTGCTGGATTTTTCGTTCGCTGGGCTGAAGACCGCCATGTGGACGCAGTTGAACAAGCTTGATGTCACGGCGCCGAACGCCGCGCAGGCGCGGGCGGATCTCGCCGCTTCGACGCAGGCGGCGATCGTCGATGTGCTGGTCGCCAAGTCGCTGCTGGCACTGAAGCAGACCGGGCTGAAGCGGATGGTCGTGGCAGGGGGGGTTGGTGCGAACCGGCGGCTGCGGGCGCATCTGGACACGCAGTGCGGGCGGCGTGGTGTGCGCGTCCACTATCCCGAACTGCACCTGTGTACCGACAACGGCGCCATGATCGCGCTGGCCGGGGCCATGCGGCTGCACAGCAGGCAGGCGGTGGCGAGCCGGGACTATGCATTTGACGTGCGTCCGCGCTGGGATCTGGCCACGGTCTGATTCGAGGGGGAAGTGGGCTGGATTTTGTAATGCATAATTCAAAATCCATGAAAAACACCGCCTTTTCCTTTCCCCTTTCCGCACTCGCCGTGTCGAGTGTTCTGGCGCTTGGCGCCTTGCCGTCCCAAGCCGTTGAGCCGATCCGGCTGGGCCTCATCGAAGGCTTGTCCGGCCCATTCGCCAACGCGGGCGAAGCGGTGGCGCGCAACATCACTTGGGCGGTCGAGCGCGTGAACGCACGTGGCGGTGTCAAGCTGCCCGGCGGCAACCGGCCACTGGAACTGGTGCGCCTGGACAGCAAGGGCAACACCGAGGAGGCGCTGACGATGCTGAAAAGCGCCGCCGACCAGCAGATCGGTGTCGTGCTGCAGGGCAACAGCTCCGCCACCGCTGCCGCGCTGATCGACGCGCTCAACAAGCACAACGACCGCGAGCCGCAGCGCCGGGCCGTGTTCCTGAACTACTCCGCGGTCGATCCGTCGCTGACCAACGAGAAGTGCAGCCCGTGGCATTTCCGCTTCGACGCGCACGCCGACATGCGCCTGTCCGCGCTGACCGACGTGCTGCAGCAGGACACCGCGATCAAGCGCGTCTACCTGATCGGCCAGGACTACAGCTTCGGCCAGCATGTCGTGCGCCAGGGCCGGGTGATGATCGCGGCCAGGCGCCCGGACATCCAGTTCGTCGGCGAAGAACTGCACCCGGTGGGCCGCGTCAAGGATTTCCTGCCCTACGCGACCAAGATCAAGGCCAGCGGCGCCCAGGCGGTGGTCACCGGCAATTGGGGCAATGACCTGACGCTGCTGGTGAAAGCGGCGCGGGATGTCGGCTTCGAGGGCAAGTTCTACACCTTCTACGGTAACGCGCTGGGCGTGCCGGGCGCCTTGGGGGATGCGGGTGTGGGGCGTGTGGTGGCCGTGGCCGAGTGGCATCCGAACGCGGGCGGCAAGGCGTCGGATGCGCTGGTGAACAGCTTCCACCAGCGGTTCCCCAGGCCGGAGGACGACTACCTGCATGTGCGGATGCAGGCGATGGTCGAGATGCTGGCACAGGCGATGGAACGCGCCCGCAGCACCGAGGCCACCGCCATCGCCAAGGCGATGTCCGGCGCCCGCTTCGACGGCAAGGCGCTGGGCGGACTGGGTGCGGGCGTGATGCGCGCCGAGGACCACCAGTTCCTCCAGCCGCTCTACGTCAGCACGATGCAGAAGGTGGGCACGGACGGCGTGCGCTTCGATGTCGAGGGCAGCGGCTATGGCTTCCGCACCGTCCGGTACCTGACCGCCGAGCAGACGGTGCAGCCGCATTCGTGCAAGATGGCTCCCCTCTGATCCTTTCGGATCTGCTGGAGTGGGGATTTCCATGCGTCAAGTGATTGCCGATCTGTCGGCGTCTCGCATCCGTGAAGTGGCCAATGCGGGCCTGGGCCGCAGCGATGTGCTGGCCTTCTGGTTCGGCGAGAGCGACGAGATCACGCCGATGGGTGTGCGCGATGCCGCCGTGACCTCGATCGAGGCGGGCGAGACGTTCTACGCGCACAACCTCGGGTTGCCGGCGCTGCGCGAGGCGTTGTCGGGCTACATCTCCGCGCTGCACCGACCGGTGGGTGTCGAGCGCATCGCTGTCACCTCGTCGGGTGTCAGCGCGCTGATGCTGGCGCAGCAGGCGCTGGTGGACGCGGGCGACGAGGTGGTGGTGGTCGTGCCGGTGTGGCCGAACCTGACTGCGCAGCCGGCGATCCTGGGTGCGCGGGTGCGGCGGGTCAGCCTGCGGGCTGAAGCCGGTGCGTGGCGGCTCGACCTGGACGAGCTGCTCGCGGCGGTGACGCCGGCCACGCGGGTGCTGGTGCTCAACGCGCCGAACAACCCGACCGGCTGGACGCTGACCCGCGCCGAGCAGCAGGTGATCCTGGACCACTGCCGCCGCACGGGGACCTGGATCCTGTCGGACGAGGTGTACGAACGGCTGTACTACCCGGACGCCGTGCCCTTGCCGGGGCAGGTCGTCTGCGCGCCGAGCTTTCTCGATCTGGCCGATCCCGATGACCGGCTGGTGGTCGTCCACAGTTTCTCGAAGTCTTTCCTGATGACGGGCTGGCGGCTGGGTAATCTGGTGGCGCCGGCGTCGCTCATCGAGCAGCTCGGCAAGCTCATCGAGTTCAACACCTCGTGCACGCCGGTATTCGTGCAGCGGGCGGGGCTGGCGG
>JBEANV010000277.1:0-4873 GCA_041165285.1 Pseudomonadota bacterium
GTCAGCCGGAACACCTCGAAGCGTGCGGCGTCGCAAGGCGCCAAGTACGCCTCCAGCCCGCTGCTGGCCGCCAAGACGCCGATCTGGCGCTCGCGCTTTCTCGTGCTGGGCGTGGGCCTGACGTTTTGCGTGCTGATCGGGCGGGCGCTTTACATCCAGGTGGTCAACCCGGAGTTCTTCCAGCAGCAGGGCGAGATCCGCTACCAGCGTACCTTCGAGCTGCAAGCCAGCCGGGGTCGCATCACCGACCGCACCGGGCAGGTGCTGGCCGCCAGCGTGCCGGCGCAGTCGATCTGGGTCATTCCCAAGGACTTCGACGCGACACCGGACCAGCAGCAGGTGCTGGCCAGGCTGCTCGGGATGGGCATGGCCGAGCTGGGCAGCCGGCTCAAGGAAAATCCGAACTTCGTCTGGCTGCGCCGCGTGGTGGACGACGGGGTGGCGGCACAGATCAAGGCGCTGGCGCTCAATGGGGTCCACCAGCAGCGCGAGTACCGCCGCGAATATCCCGAAGGCGAGGCCGTGGCCCACCTGGTCGGCTTCACCAATGTCGAACAGAAGGGCCAGGAGGGCATCGAGCTGGCGTTCCAGAACGACCTGGATGGCCGCAACGGCAGCCGCAGCGTCGTGCGCGACCGGCTGGGCAATGTGATCGAGGACATCGGCGACCGGATCGAGCCGGCCGACGGCCATGACATCGCGCTGTCGATCGACACCAAGATCCAGTTCGTCGCTTACCAGCGTCTGCGGGATGCCGTGATGCTGCACAAGGCCAAGGCGGGCAGCGCGGTGGTGCTGGACGTGCAGACCGGCGAGGTGCTGGCGCTGGCCAACTACCCGAGCTACATCCCCGGCGATCGCCAGACCCGCACCGGCGCCAACCTGCGCAACCGGGCGCTGACCGACACCTTCGAGCCTGGCTCGACCATGAAGCCCTTCATTACCGCGCTGGCGATGCAGACCGGCCGGGTCAAGCCCTCGACTGTCATCCAGACCGCACCGGGCAGCATCACCATCACCGGCTCGACCATCCGCGATTCGCACCCGCATGGCGCGCTCACGGTGCAGCAGATCATCCAGAAGTCCAGCAACGTCGGCACGGTCAAGATGGCCATGCAGATGCAGCCGCGCGAGATGTGGGACGTGTTCCATGCGGTCGGCTTTGGCCAGAAGCCGCCGCTGGCCTTTCCGGGCCTGGCCACCGGCAAGCTGCGGCCATACAAGAGCTGGCGCCCGATCGAGCAGGCGACCATGAGCTACGGCTACGGCCTGTCCACGTCGCTGTTCCAGCTGGCGCGTGCCTACAGCGTGTTCGCCCGTGATGGCGATCTGGTGCCGGTGTCCCTGCTCAAGCAGGCCGGGCCGGTGGCCGGTGAGTCGGTGTTCAAGCCCGAGGTGGTGCGCGAGGTGCGCACCATGCTGAACATGGCGGCCGGCGAGGGGGGTACCGCGCCCAAGGCCCAGGCGGTGGGCTACTCGGTCGGCGGCAAGACCGGCACCGCCCACAAGCAGGATGGCGGCAGCTATGTCAGCAACAAGTACCGCGCCTGGTTCGTCGGCATGGCGCCGATCAATGCGCCTCGCATCATCGTCGCGGTGATGGTTGACGAGCCGAGCAACGGCATCTACTTCGGCGGCGATGTGGCGGCGCCCGTGTTTAGCCAGGTGGTGCAGCAGACGCTGCGCGTGATGGGCGTGGCGCCGGATCTGGAGATCAAGCCGCAGATCATCGCCCGCTCCCAGGCGGCCAAGGCAGAAGAGGAATCGTTCTGATGCCACACCCCGAGATGCTGGCCGATCTGTCTGCCGTCGTGGGCTGGCTGCAGCGCCGCGCCCCGGGCGCACTGCTGCGCACCGACAGCCGCCGGGTGCTGCCCGGTGACCTCTTCATTGCGTGGCCGGGCTACGCGCAGGACGGTCGGGTTCACGTCGGCGCTGCGCTGGCGGCCGGCGCGGCGGCCTGTCTGGTCGAAGCCGACGGGGTGGAGGCGTTTGCGTTCGACGATGCCCGGATTGCCGCCGTGCCGGGCCTGAAGGCGCTGACCGCCGGTCTGGCCGATGCCTGGCACGGACAGCCGAGCGCGGCGCTGTCCGTCATTGCCACCACCGGGACCAATGGCAAGACCTCCACCGCCTGGTGGACGGCGCAGGCGCTGAGCCTGTCCGGCCGTCGCTGCGGCGTGATCGGCACGCTCGGCGTGGGCGAGCCACCCAGCCGCGTCGCGCCTGATGCGCAGGTCATCGCCACTGGCCTGACCACGCCCGATCCCGTCACGCTGCACCGCAGCCTGCGGGCGTTCGTGGACCAGGGCTTCGCGGCCTGCGTGATGGAGGCCTCGTCGATCGGCATTGCCGAGCACCGCCTCGACGCCGTGCGCATCGGCGTGGCGCTCTACACCAACTTCACGCCCGACCACCTCGACTACCACGGCAGCATGGCCGACTACTGGCTGGCCAAGCGCGTGCTGTTCGACTGGCCAGGGCTGCGTGCCGCGGTGGTCAACGTCGATGACACGCAAGGCGCTCTGCTGGCGGAAGAACTGATGGTGCGCGGTGACCTGGATGTCTGGACCACCTCCATCCAGCCGCGCCCGGTGCCTGCCCGTCTGCAGGCCGAGGGGCTGCACTACGAAGCCGACGGCCTGTGTTTCAGCGTGCGCGAAGGCCCAGAAACCGTGGCGGTGCGCACCGGGTTGATCGGTGAATACAACGTCGCCAACGTGCTGGCGGTGTTCGGCGGACTGCGGGCGCTGGGCCTGTCGCTGGCCGAGATCGCCCCACTGGCGGCCGACTTCACGCCGGTGCCGGGGCGCATGCAGCGGGTCGAGCTGCCGGAGGCGGCGACTGTGCTGCCGCAGGTCATCGTCGATTACGCCCACACACCCGACGCGCTCGACAAGGCGCTGCAGGCGCTGCGGCCGTTCGCGGTGGCGCGGGGCGGGCGGCTGTGGTGCGTGTTCGGCTGCGGCGGCAACCGCGACACCGGCAAGCGCCCGGTGATGGGGCGCATCGCGCAGACGCTGGCCGACGAGGTGGTCCTCACCAGCGACAACCCGCGCAACGAAGCCGCCGAGGCCATCCTCGCGCAGATCGCTGCCGGTTGCGTCTGGTCGCCGCTGCTGCGCACCATCGAGGACCGCGCCGTGGCCATCGCCACGGTGCTGGCCGAGGCCGAGGCCTCCGACGTGGTGCTCATCGCCGGCAAGGGCCACGAGGACTACCAGGAGACGGCGGGCGTGAAACGCTTTTTTTCAGATCTGGGCGAGGCGGCCGCTGGGCTACAACGCCGTGTGTCCCACCGCCCCTGACCCGCTCGATGATGTCCCCTGCTTTCATGACCCTGGGCGAGGCCCACGCCTTGGTGGCGGCGCGCCTGCCCGGCACGCGGCTGGTCGGAGATCCGGCCACGGCGCTGCTGCGGGTCCACACCGACACCCGCAGCCTGCGTGCGGGTGACCTGTTCGTCGCGCTGCGCGGCGAGCGCTTCGATGCCCACAGTTTTCTGCCGCAAGCAGGTGCGGCGGGTGCGGTTGCCGCAGTGGCCGAGCGCGGGCTGGCCGAGGCCGGGCTGGCTGGCCTGGAAGTGCCTGACACGCTGCGCGCGCTGCAGGCGCTGGCCGAGGGCTGGCGCGCGTGCTTGACGCTGCCGCTGATCGCGGTCACGGGCAGCAATGGCAAGACCACCGTGACGCAGATGACCGCGTCCATCCTGCGCACGGCGTACGGCGACGCGGCACACGCCACGGCCGGCAACCTGAACAACCACATCGGCGTGCCGCTGACGGTGCTGGGCCTGCGCCGGCACCACCGCATCGCCGTGATCGAACTCGGCATGAACCACCCCGGCGAGATCGCCGAGCTGGCGCGCATTGCGCAGCCGACGGTGGCGCTGGTCAACAACGCCCAGCGCGAGCACCTGGAGTTCATGAAGACGGTGGAGGCCGTGGCGCGCGAGAACGGTGCCGTGATCGCGTCGCTGCCGGTCGATGGCGTGGCGGTGTTCCCCGCCGACGACGATTACACGCCACTGTGGCGTGCATTGGCCGGCGCGCGGCAGGTGTCCACCTTCGCGCTCGACGCCGGCACCGGGGCGACGCTGACCGCGCAGGCCGACTGGAAAGGTGACCACTGGGATGCCCGACTCGACACGCCGGCTGGCGCGATGGCGCTGGCGCTGGCTGTGGCCGGGCAGCACAACGTGCGCAATGCGCTGGCGGCGGCGGGCTGCACGCTGGCCGCGGGTGTGCCGGCCGAGGCGGTGCGCGACGGGCTGGCGGCGTTCGAGCCGGTCAAGGGCCGCTCGCAGGTGCAGCGCTGCGCCTGGCGTGGCCGCACGATCACCTTGGTCAACGACAGCTACAACGCCAACCCTGACTCGGTGCGTGCCGCCATCGACGTGCTGGCGGCGCTGCCCGGTCCGCGCTGGCTGGTGCTGGGCGACATGGGCGAGGTCGGCGACCAGGGGCCGGAATTCCATGCCGAAGTCGGGTGCTATGCGGCCGAAAAAGGCATCGAGTGCGTCTGGACCGCAGGCATACTCGCGGCCCACGCCGCGCAGGCTGTCACGCCGCCGACTGTGGTGAGGCACCACGCCGATGCCGCCGCCCTGGTGGCGGCGCTGCGGGCCGAGGGTGCCGTGGTGCCCGAGGCACAGTCGGTGCTGGTCAAGGGCTCGCGCTTCATGAAGATGGAACAGGTCGTCGCCGCGGTCTGTGGAGAACAACATGCTCATTAGCCTCGCACAGTGGTTGCAAGGCCTTTATCCCGAGAGCCTCGGCTTCCTGCGGGTCTTCCAGTACATCACCTTCCGGGCGGTGATGGCGGCGGTGACGTCGCTGCTGATCGGGCTCGCCTTCGGGCCGTGGGTGATCCG
>JBEANV010000278.1:0-5445 GCA_041165285.1 Pseudomonadota bacterium
CCAGCGAGGCCGCGAGCGCCGCGTGGCCCTCGAAGTCGTGGGCGTCGAGCGGCTCCTCGATCCAGGTGAGGTCGAAGGCTTCGAGGCGGCGGCCCATGCGCTGGGCGGTCGGGCGGTCCCATTGCTGGTTGGCGTCCACCATCAGCGGGAAGTCCGCGCCGAGCCGTTCACGCACCGCCGCCACGCGCTTGAGGTCGGTCGCGCCGTCCGGCTGGCCCACCTTGAGCTTGATGCCGCCGATGCCGCTGGCCTTCGAGATCTCGACGTTCGCCAGCACCTGGTCCAGCGGCGTGTGCAGGTAACCGCCCGAGGTGTTGTAGCAGCGCACCGAGTCGCGCTGCGCCCCCAGCAGCTTCGCGAGCGGCAGTTGGGCGCGGCGGGCCTTCATGTCCCACAGCGCGATGTCGAAGGGCGCGATGGCCTGCGTCGTCAGCCCGCTGCGGCCCATGCTGGCCCCCGCCCACAGCAACTTGGTGAACAGCCGGCTGATGTCGTTCGGGTCTTCGCCGATCAGGTTCGGGGCCAGCTCTTTGGCGTGGGCGAACAGGCCGGGGCCGCCGGCACGCTTGGCGTAGCCGAAGCCGATGCCTTCATGCCCGTCGCGCGAGGTGATCTTCGCGAAGATGAAGGCAATCTCGGTGAGCGGTTTCTGCCGGCCGGTGAGCACCTTGGCGTCGCTGACCGGCGTGGCCAGCGGCAGCAGCACCAGCGACAGCGTGATCGCCGCGATGCGGTCACCCGTGTCGGCGGCGGTGCGCGTGTCGGCGGCGACCTGGGCGTAGGAAACGATGTTGGATTCGACGGCCATGGGAGAAGTCCTTGCGTGGTCAGATCAATGAAAACGTTTTCATTGTACCCAGACACTATGATTCCGCAATGCCATCCCCCATCCCTGCCGCCATCGCCTCGGGCGTTCGCATCCACGATGTTGCCCGCGTCGCCGGTGTTTCACTGGTCACCGTGTCGCGCGCGGTCAACCACCCCGAGCAACTCGCGCCGGAAACGCTGGCCCGCGTGCGCGCCGCGATCACCGCACTCGGCTACGTGCCGAACCTCAACGCCGGCAGCCTCGCCACGCGGCGCAGCGGCATCGTCGGGGCGATCGTGCCAACCGTCGCCAACGCGGTGTTCTCGGAGACGGTGGAGGCGCTGACGCAGGTGCTCGGCGCCGCGGGCTACCAGCTCCTGCTCGGGCAAAGCGGTTACCGCGACGAGGACGAGGCGGGGCTGGTGGAAACCTTCCTCGGCCGGCGTGTCGAGGGCCTGGTGCTGACCGGCACAGGGCAAGCGCCCGCGCTGCTGCAGCGGATCTGCGCGGCCGGGGTGGCGCTGGTGCAGACCTGGGATCTGGACGACGCACCGGCCGACATGCAGGTCGGTTTCGACAACCAGGCGGCCGGGGCCACAGTGGCGGCGCACCTGCTTGGGCGCGGCCATCGGCGACTCGGGGTCATCGGCGCGGACGAGCCGAGGTCACACCAGCGGCTGGAGGGCTTTCGACAGGCGACGCGCAGTGCCGATGTCACCGCGCAAGTCGAGGCCGAGCTGATGGCCGCACCCGCACAGCCCGACGACGTGGGCGCCGCGCTGCAGGCGCTGCTGGACCGCTTGCCCGGTCTGCAGGCGGTGTTCTGCACCAACGACCTGCTCGCCGCCGCGCTGCTGTTCGAGTGTCAGCGGCGCGGCTGGGCAGTGCCGCAGCGGCTGGCGGTGGTCGGCATGGGCGACATGGCGCTGGCGCGGGCAACGTGGCCGCGGCTGACCACCTTGCGGGTCCACGGGCAGCGCATCGGCGAGTGTGCAGGGCTGATGCTGAGGGGGCGGTTGCAGGGAGACACCACCGCCGAGCGGCAGATCAATGTGGGGGTGACGCTGGTCGAGCGGGACAGCGGCTGAGCGCAGCGGGTGGCAGGGGCAGTGCCCGCCCCATCAGCCCGACGCAGCCGCCACTTGAGCGGGATCTCAGCGCCCTCTGGCAACGCGCCAGGCCGCGAAGTCGATGCGGCTCTGCTCCAGCGTCGGCGGGTACAGGCCGATGATCGGGCGGCCCTTCATCACCTCTTCCTGCACGAAGTCCTCGAACGCGGTCATCTCGACCGCCTCGGCCGCGACCTCGTCGGCCAGGTAAGCCGGGATCACGATCACGCCCTCGGCATCCCCGACCACGATGTCGCCGGGCCACACCGCCACATCGCCGCAGCCGATCGGCACGTTCAGGTCGAGCGCCTGGTGCAGCGTCAGGTTGGTCGGCGCGCTCGGGCGGGTGTGGTAGGCCGGCATCGTGTACTTGGCGATGTCCGGCGAGTCGCGGAAACCGCCGTCGGTGACGATGCCCGCCACGCCGCGCTGCATCAGACGCGCCACGAGGATGCCGCCCGCCGACGCGGCGCGGGCGTCCTTGCGGCTGTCGATCACCATCACGGCGCCTTCGGGACACTCCTCGACGCCGACCCGCTGCGGGTGCTTCGGGTCGAGGAAGACGCCGATCGGGTTCAGGTCTTCCCGCGCCGGGATGTAGCGCATCGTGTAGGCCGGGCCGACCATGTTGGGCAGCGCCGGGTTGAGCGGGCGCACGTCCTGGATGCACTGGTTGCGCAGGCCGCGCTTGAACAGGGCGGTGCAGAGGGTCGCCGTGCTGACGGTCAGCAGCTTGGCGCGGGTGTCGGGGTTCATCGTGGTCATGGGGAAGTTCTCGGGATCTGGAGAGGTCAGGAGGCGGCAGGCAGCGGCACGCCCAGGCGATCGGCGCAGGCCGCGAGTTGCTGCCAGGTGGCGTCGTCGAGCCGCAGCCCTTGCGCCTCGGCCTGCGCCAGCCCGACCGCCGCCTGATCGCCCGGCAGGCGCACGGGCCGGTCGGCGCGGATCGGCCGGTTGCTGCGGCAGCGGTCGGAGAGGTGGTCCATCTGCGCAGCGAAGGCGTCGCGGCCAGCAAAGAAGTCAGGGTCGGTGACCTGCAGGAAGACATTGCCGCCCCAGCGTGTCGGCGCGTCGAGCCGGCCGTGACCGGACAGCCCCTGCGACAGCGCCTCGACCATCAGCGCCAGCCCGTAGCCCTTGTGGCCGTACTCCTGCCCGCCGACAAGCTGCAGCGAGCCGCGTGGCTCGGTGTGTTCGAGCACGGCCGGGTCGCGGGTCGGCACGCCCTGCGCGTCCAGCAGCCACGGGTGCGCGAACTGCTCGCCGGCCGCGCAGGTCTGGCGGGTCATCGACGTGGTGGTGATCGACGCACAGATGTCCACCAGCACCGGATGCTCGGCGCCGGGATACCCGATCGCGAACGGGTTCGGGGTGAACAGCGCCTCGGTGCCGCCGTAGGGCGCGACGCGGCGGCCGGCGGGGTCGGAGTTGTAGACCTGCGCGACGAAGCCCCGGTCGGCCGCCTGCTTGACCAGCGCGGCCAGACAGCCGATGTGGTGCGTGCGGCGGATGGCGATGGCGGCCAGCCCGTGCTCGGCGGCGCGACCCATCGCCACGTCCAGCGCCCGCTCCATCAGCCACAGCCCCGGCAGGTAATCGCCGTCCCACACCGCCGTCAGCCCGGTGTCGCGCACGATCTGCGGCTCGCCCTGCACGCGCATCCCGCCCTTGGCGATCTCGGCGAGGTACAGCGGCGCCATCGCCAGCCCGTGCGTGCGCCGGCCCATCGCGTCGGTCAGCACCAGCAGGCGGGCGACGCTGGCGGCCTTGTCGCGGTCCATGCCGGCGGCAACGAACAGCGCCCGGCCAAACGCTTCGAGCGCGGCGATCGAGAAGGTCGAAAAGGTCGAGTCAGACGAAACGGTCAAAGCAGCCATCTCAGGAATTGCCTTCCAACTGCACGCCCGCCTGCTGGATCACCTGCGCCCACCGCTTGGCTTCGCGTTGCAGGAATTCGGTGGTTTCCTTCGGCGTCGTGGTCATTACCTCGGCGCCGGCCCCGGTCAGCCGCGAGCGCACGTCCGGCTGGCGGATCACCGCGATCAGCGCCACCGCGAGCCGCTCGGCAATGGCCGCCGGCATCGTTGCGGGCACTGCAACGCCCTGGTAGGTGCCCGACTCGAAGTCCTTGAGGCCCTGCTCGGCCAGCGTCGGCACGTTGCCGATCAGCGCCATGCGTGTGCGCTTGGACACGCCGATCAACTTGAGCCGGCCCGCCTGCACCAGCGGCAAGGTCGCCAGCATCCCGTTCAGGCAGAGCTGCGTGTTGCCCGCCGCGGTATCGCCGATCGCCTGCGAGCCGCCGCGAAACGGCACGTGCTGCCACTTCAAGCCGGTGGCCAGCGCGATGTCCACCACACCGAGGTGGTTCGCCGACCCGGACCCCGACGAGGCCACGTTGATCGGCTTGCCCTTGGACAGCGCCACCAGCTCGGTGATGTTCGACGCGCTCACCGACGGATGCGCCACCAGCAGGTGCGGCGAGTAAGCCAGCATCGTCACGCCCTTGAGCTGCTCGGGCTTGTAGGGCATCTCCTTGGTGACGAGCGGGCTGATCGCCAGCGAACTCATGTCCGACAGCAGCAGCGTGTGGTCGTCGGTGGCCTGTGCGGTGGCGGCGGCACCGATGATGCCGTTGGCGCCGGTCTTGTTCTCGACAACGACGGTGGTGCCGAGCAGGTCGCCGAGCGGCTTGCTGATGAGCCGAGCGATGAAGTCGGACGAACCGCCGGGCGGGAACGGCACGATCAGGTGCAGCGGCTTGCTCGGCCACGCCAGCGCGATCGACGGCGCGGCCCAGGCGGCGGGCGCGGTGCCGAGCACGGCGGCGGATGCGGATTTCAGGACAGTGCGGCGTGAGGTCATGGCGTGTTCCGGTGGTTCAGAAGATGTCCGGCTCAGGCACCGCGGCGCCAAAACTGGTTTCGAGAAAGTCGAAGTCGCAGCCCTGGTCGGCTTGCAGGATGTGGCGGCCGAACAGCCAGCCGTAGCCGCGTTCGTAGCGCGGCGGCGGCGGTGTCCACGCGGCGCGGCGACTGGCGAGTTCGTCGTCGCTGATGTTCAGGTGGATCGTGCGCGCCGGCACATCGACGGTGACCGTGTCGCCGGTCTGCACCAGCGCCAGCGGCCCGCCAACTGCCGCTTCGGGTGCGCAGTGCAGCAGGCAGCCGCCGTAGCTCGTGCCGCTCATGCGCGCATCCGACAGCCGCAGCATGTCGGTCACGCCCGCCTTGAGCAGCTTGGTCGGGATCGGCAGCATCCCCCACTCCGGCATCCCGGCGCCCTTCGGCCCGGCGTTGCGCAGCACGAGGATGTCGTCGCCGGTCACGTCGAGGTCCGGGTCATCGACAGCCCGCTTCAGCGCCGGGTAGTCGTCGAACACCAGCGCCCGGCCGGTGTGCTGCAGCAGGTGCGGCGCGCAGGCACTCGGCTTGATCGCCACGCCGTCCGGCGCGAGGTTGCCGCGCAGGATGGCCAGCGCCCCCTCGGCGTAGATCGGGTTCGTGACCGGCCGGATCACGTCGTCGT
>JBEANV010000279.1:0-2811 GCA_041165285.1 Pseudomonadota bacterium
GACCATGCCCACCACCGACGCCGAGCGCACGTTCGATTCGAAGCGGTACAGCGTGAACGACAGCCACAGCGGCAGCACCTGCGGGATCACGCCGTAGAGCACCTCGACCAGCTTGTGCGCACCGGTCGCGCGGATGCCCTCGACCGGGCGCGGATCGATCGCCTCGACCGCCTCGGAGAACAGCTTGGCCAGCGTGCCGGTGGTGTGGATGGCCAGCGCCAGCACGCCCGCGAACGGCCCCAGCCCGACCGCGACGATGAACAGCATCGCGAACACCATCTCGTTGATGGCGCGGCAGGCGTCCATCAGCCGCCGCACGGGTTGGTGCACCCAGGCCGGCGCGAGGTTCTCCGCGCTCAGCAGCCCCATCGGCACGGCGGCCACCACCGCGAGCACCGTGCCCCAGACGGCGATGTGCAGCGTGACCACCATCTCCTTGAGGTAGAGCCGCCAGTCGTGGAAGTCCGGCGGAAAGAAATCGCGGGCGTACTGGCCGATGTTGCCGGCGTCGCGGAGCAGGTCGAGCGGACGGATCTCCGCGCCCCGCCAGGCCCAGCCGAGCACCACCAGCGCACAGACCCAGCCGAGCCAGTGGTCAACACCCGGCCGCTCAGCCGCCGCCCGCTCGCGCAGCCGCGCCAGCGCCGCCTCGGAGGGCAGCATCGGCGCCCCGGCGAGCAGCGTGCTCGCGGCGTCCAGCGTCGTCACTTCAGCGCGGCCAGCTTGCGGTCGATCTCGGCGATCAGCTTGGCTTTCTCGTCGGCGGACAGCTTCTCGTCGCCCTCGGCCTTGCGGCGGTCGCGGAAGAGTTCGAGCTGGCGGATCGGCACGAGCTGGCGGTTGTCCGACTCGCGGAAGCCGCCGTAGCTGTAGATGTTCTTCAGGATCGCTTTTTCGGCCGGGTCGCTCTTGGCGTAGCCGAGCACGAAGGACTTGATCTTCGCCTTCACCGCCGGGTCGAGGTCCTTGCGCCAGACAAACGGGTCGCTCGGGATCAGCGGGCTTTTCCACAGCACCCGCAACTGCGCGAACAGCTCCGGCTTGGCCGACTCCAGCTTGCCCATGTCCTCGGTGTTGTTGGTGGCGACGTCGACCTGGCGGGCCAGCGTGGCCTGGATGTTGGCGCCGTGGCTGGCGTTGCGGACCGACTTGAACGCGGTGCGGTGGTCGACGTTGTTCTGGGCGAACAGGTAGTAGGTCGGCACCAGGAAGCCGGAGGTCGAATTCGGGTCGCCGATGCCGAAGTTGATGCCCTTGGCGTTCTTGAAAACGTCGTCGACCGACTGGTACGGGCTGTCCTTGTGCGTGATCAGCAGGCCGTGGTAGCCGTAGGTGCCGTCGGCATACATCACCCGGGCGAAGACTTCACCGTTGGCGCGGTCGACGGCTTCCATCGCCGCCTTGTTGCCGTACCACGCGACCTGGATCTTGTTGAAGCGCATCGCCTCGATCACGCCGGCGTAGTCGGGCGCGTAATACGAGGTGACCTTCAGGCCGGTCTTCTGCGCCATGTCGCGGAAGAACGGCTCCCAGCGGTCGCGCTGCGCACTGGCCGAGTCGGTGGCAATGATGCCGAAGTTGATTTCCTGGGCGGTCGCGCCAAGGGCGAGCGCGGTCAGGGCGGCGGCGGTGATCAGGCGTAGGACCATGGGGCGGTTTCCGGTGAATGAAGAAACGGAGGAGCGTCAGCGGTCGGGGCGGCGGGTTGATCGCCGAAGAGTTCGTCCGCTGCGGTGCCATAAAGCTGCTGCAGGAACGCCGGGGTCAGCGCGTCGGTCGGGCCGTCGAAGACCAGCACGCCATCGCGCAGCGCGAGCACCCGTTCGCAGTAGCGCCGGGCCAGCTCGACGTGGTGCAGGCTGACGATCAGCGTCATGCCTTCGGTGCGGTTCAGCGCGAGCAGCAGCTCCATCACCCGGCGCGTCGATTCAGGGTCGAGCGACGCCACGGGTTCGTCGGCCAGCAGCAGCTTGGCGCCCTGCACCAGCACCCGCGCGATGGCCGCCCGCTGCTGCTGCCCGCCGGACAGGGTCGAGGCGCGCTGGAACGCCTGTTCGGACAGCCCGATCGAGTCGAGCGCGTCCAGCGCCCGCGCCCGGTCCTGCAACGAGAAGCGGCCCAGCAGGCTGCGCCAGAGCGGCAACCGGGCGGTCAACCCGGTGAGCACATTGGCCATCACCGGCAGCCGACCGACCAGGTTGAACTGCTGGAAGACGATGCCGACCTGGCGGCGCAGCGCGCGGGCGTCGGCGGCGAGGCGGCCGTCCTGCTGCAGCGTCTGGCCGAACAGCTCGATGCGGCCCGCCCCGGCGTCGATCGTCTCCAGGCCGCACAGGCAGCGCATCAGCGTCGATTTGCCCGACCCCGACGCGCCCAGCAGCGCCACCCGCTCACCGCGGCGGATGTCGGCCGTGACGCCCTTCAAGGCCGGCCGTGACCCGGCAAAGGTCTTGCTGGCCTGCGACAGGCGCACCACCGGATGAGCAGCATCGATCATGGTCCGGACGGTAGGCAGGACCGGTGAATTCCTGATGACAGTTCGGCGTCATGCCAGCGACACGCCGGCGACATGACGGCGCGGAATCATGTCGGCATGCGCACACTCACCCCCGCCCAGATCCTGTCGCTGTTCCGCCAGCATGGCGACCTGGCGTATGCCGACGAAGGCGTCACCCAGGCGCAGCACGGCTGGCAGTGCGCCCAGCTCGCGCTGCGGGCGGGCGCGACACCCGCGCTGCAGCTCGCCGCGTGGCTGCACGACCTCGGGCACCTGATGACCGGCCTGACCGGCTCGCCCACGACACAGGGCAT
>JBEANV010000280.1:0-3282 GCA_041165285.1 Pseudomonadota bacterium
CGTACAGGCCTTCGGGCTTGAAGGGCTGACCTTCGCGGTCGATGGCCGGGTCATGCCAGACCGAGCTGAGCATGGGGTCGAGCGTGAAACTCACGAACATCGAGATCAGCACCGCCGAGACGATGGTGATGCCGAACTCGTGAAAGAACTTGCCGATGATCCCGCCCATGAAGCCGATCGGCAGGAACACCGCGACGATCGACAGCGTGGTCGCCAGCACCGCCAGGCCGATTTCCGCCGTGCCGTCGAGCGCGGCGTCGTGGGCCGATTTGCCCATCTGGACGTGGCGCACGATGTTCTCGCGCACGACGATGGCGTCGTCGATCAGGAGGCCCACGCACAGGCTCAGCGCCATCATGGTGATCATGTTGATCGAGAAGCCGAAGACCTGCATCACCAGAAAGGTGCCGATCAGCGCAATGGGCAGCGTCAGGCCGGTGATGACCGTGGAGCGCCACGAGTTCAGGAACAGGAAGACGATCAGGATGGTCAGTGCCGCGCCTTCGAGCAGGGTGCGGCGCACGTTGTTGACCGAGACGCGGATCGGCCGGGCGCTGTCGCGTACCACGTTGATCTCGACGCCGGCGGGCACCTCGCCTGCGGCTTGCACCGCTGCGAGCGCGTTGTTCAGCCCGTCCACCACCTCGATCGTGTTCTCGCCCTGGGATTTCTGCACTTCCAGTGCGAGCGTGCGCTGGCCGTTGTAGAGGGCGAGGGTGTCGATTTCCTGGGGGCCATCGACGACTTGGGCGACCTGGCCCAGGCGGATCAGGGTCGTGCCGCGCCGGGCGACGACGAGCTGGGCGAAGTCCTCCGGCCGCTGCACCCGGCCGCGGATCTGCACCACGCGCTCGCTGTCGGTCGAGCGCAGCGTGCCGGCGGGCAGGTCCTGGTTCTCGGTCTTGACGGCGGCCATCACCTGGTCGGCGCCGACGCCCAGGGCGTCGAGCCGCTGTGGATCGAGGTAGAGGTTGATTTCGCGCCGCACCGCGCCCACCAGCGTGACCGAGCCGACGCCGCGTGCATTCTCCAGCCGCTTGCGCAGGGTCTGGTCGGCCCAGGTGGAGAGCTGGACGGCGTTGACCTTGGCCGGATCGGTGGCCTGGATGGAGATGGTCCAGATGGGGCGGCTCGACGGGTCGAAGCGCTGGACCTTGGGCTCCTTCACCTCTTCACGCAGCTGCGGCTTGAGGATGGCGAGCTTCTCGCGCACGTCGTCGGCCATCTTGCGGCCGTCCAGATCCAGGTTGAACTGGACGATGACCACGGATGTGCCCGAGTAGCTGCGCGAGTAGAGCTGGCTGATGCCAGCGATGGAGTTGAGTGCTTCCTCGACCTTGCGCGTCAGCTCCGTCTCGACGATCTCGGCCGAGGCGCCGGGATAGTCGATGCTCACCACCACGGTCGGGAATTCGATGTTGGGGAACTGATCGACCTTGAGGCGCTGGAACGAGAACAGGCCGAGCACCACCAGGGCCAGCATGGCCATGGTGGCCATCACCGGGTTGGCAATGGAGACGCGGGTGAACCACATGGCCGACTCCGCTCAGCGCGCCGCGGCGACCAGCCGGGCCGGGGTGCCGTCGCGCACGGTGCCGAGGCTGCCGCGCAGCACGCGGTCACCGCCGTGCAGACCGTCGATGATCTCGACCGACTCGACCCGGTCCACCAGCCCGCGTCCGCCGGTCTTCACCGTGCGGCGGCGCAGCGCGGCGCCATCGAGTACAACCACATAGGGCAGGGCGTCGTCCAGCCGCACGGCCGACAGCGGCAGGCTCAGCACGCGGCGCTGTTCCAGCGTGACCGTGCCGCGCGCGAACAGACCGGCGCGCAGGCCCGGCGTCGGCGCCACGCTCAGGTAGGTCAGCACCGACCGGGTGCCCGCCTGCGTGGTCGGGTTCAGGCGGACCACCTGGGCGCGTATCGGATCGGGCAAGCCCTCGACGCTCAGTTCTGCGCTGGCACCGGGCCGCAGCAGGCCGGCGTCGGCTGCGGGCAGGGCGGCTTCGAGTTCCAGCCGGCTCAGATCGACCACCTCCAGCACGCGGGCGTCGATGGCGACCCGCTCGCCCGGTTGGGCCAGGCGCTGCGAGACGGTGCCGCTGATGGGTGACTTGAGCACGGTGTCGGCCTGCGCCTTGCGGGCCAGTTCGGTGGTAGCCAGCGCCGCCTGCAGGCTGGCTTGTGCCGCGGCGTGGTTGGCGACCGAGGTGTCGAGCGCCGTTGCGGAGATGTAGCCTTGCTCGACCAGCGCGCGGTTGTTGTCGAGTTGCCGCCGGGCAATGTCCACCTGGGCGCGGGCCGCTTCGGCCTGCTGGACGGCCTGGTTCACCCGCAGTGCAAACTCGGTGGCGTCGATCTCGCCGAGAACCTGGCCGGCACGCACCGTGTCTCCCTCGCGCGGGCCGAGGCTGCGCAGCTCGCCCGCGACCTTGGCCTTGACGAGCGCGGTGCTGATCGCCTTGATGCTGCCCGACAGCGCCACCGTGCGCGACAGGTCCGCGGCGCTGGCCAGGAGCAGATCGCTGTCGCGCAGGTCCAATGCGGCGGGCGCCGAGGCGGCCGCTGCGGGGTTGACTGCGGCAGCGGCAGTGTCGGCACGCCTGCTCTGCACCAGGCGAACGCCGAGCACCATGGCAGCGGTGACCAGCACGGCGAGCGCAATCTTGACAGGGCGTTTCATGGCGGGGCTGGGACTCAGGCTAGGGCGTCGAGACGGGGACTGGGACGAGCAAGCCGCCCAGCAGCAAATCGATGTGCTGGCGGATGAACAGGTGCGGCTCCACCATGATGTCCAGGGTGCTGCAGGCGCCGAGCGAATGTTTGTGGATGCACAGCATCACCATCGGCAGCACCAGCGAGTGCACCACGCCGTCGACATTCACCGGCCGGAACTCGCCGCGCTCGATGCCGCGCCGGACCACGCTGCCGATGAGGTTCTGGCCGGGCTCCACCACTTCGCGGTAATAGAACTCCGCGATGTCGGGGAAATTGCGCACCTCGGTGATGATGAGCTTGAAGACCCCCGAGGCATCGCTGGTGAACACGTTCTCCCACCAGACCGAAAGCACGTTCAGTAGCAGTTCGGCACAACTGCCCTGGTGTTCCGCAACCTGCCGCGCACCCTCGGCGATCTGGCTGGACAGGCGTTGCGCGATGACCGCCTTGAGCAGTTCTTCCTTGCTGGCGTAGTACAGGTAGAGCGTGCCCTTGGACACGCCGGCCCGGGTCGCCACCTCGTCGGCCCGGGTGGCCGCAAAGCCCTTCTCCACGAACAGGCTC
>JBEANV010000281.1:0-2903 GCA_041165285.1 Pseudomonadota bacterium
GCCTCGAATGCCTGGCGGGTGGGCAGCCCGTCGCAGTCACCGGGGAATTGCACGACGCGCGCGCCGATCGCATTGCCGCGTGCGGTGGCCGCCGCCAGCCCCAAGCCTTCCAGCAGGCCCGAGACCAGGCCGACGGCAAATCCGTCCCCTGCGCCGACGGTGTCCACCACGCGGTCCACCGCCACGCCGGGGGCGTAGCCGCGCTCACTGGCGCTGGCGAAATACGCGCCCGTGGCCCCCAGCTTGATGACCACCAGGCGGGCGCCTTGGTCCAGGTAGGCATCGGCGATGTCTTCCGGACGGTCATGGCCGGTGAGCAAGCGCCCCTCGGCCAGCCCCGGCAACACCCAGTCGCTGAGCCGGGCCAGGCGGTTCAGGCACTCGACCATCTCGCCTTGCGAGCGCCACAGGGTGGGCCGCAGGTTGGGGTCGAACGACACGGTGCGCCCGGCGGCACGGGCGTCGGTGGCGAGGTCGAACACCAGATCGCGGGTGCTGGAGGACACCGCCGCCAGGACGCCGCTCAGGTGCAGGTGGCGCGACGCTGCGCAGTAGGCCCGCGGGTTGTCGCTCGGGCCGAGCCGGCTGGCCGCCGAACCCTGCCGGAAATACGCGGTCGTCGGGTCGCTGCCGTCGTCGTTGCGCGACTTGAGCATGAAGCCGGTCGGGCACACCGGGTCGGTGGTGACTTGCTGCCGGTCGATCCCCTCGCGGTCCAGCGCGGTGGCGATGACGCGACCGAACACGTCCGCGCCCAGCCGGCTGATGTAGCCCGTGCGCAGACCGAGCCGGGCAAGCCCGATCGCCACGTTCAGCTCGGCGCCAGCGGTGGTGCGCGTGAAGGCGCTCACCTCGTCGAGGGGTCCGGGCTGCTGCGCGGCGAAGAGCACCATCGCTTCGCCGGCCGTGACCACATCGAGCGCCATGTCGTGTGCCATGTCGTGTGCGAAGGCAGGGTGTGTCATTCGAAACTCAGCAGCACCTTCATGGCCTGCGATCGGTCTGCCGCCAGCCGGAAGGCCCGACCCGCGTCGCGGTAGGGCAGCGTCGCGGAGATCAGCGGCTTCAGATCGACCAGCCCCTGGTTGATCAGGTTCACCGCCACGCCGAATACCTCGTGGAAACGGAACGCGCCGCGCAGGTCGAACTCCTTCGCCACCACCATGTTGAACGGCAGGGTCATCTCGCTGCCCGACAGACCGAGCTGCACGATCACGCCCCGCGAGCGCACCACCTCGAACGCCGACCGCAAGGCCCGCTCGTTGCCGCTGGCTTCGAAGAGCACATCGAACTGGCCCTTCTCGGCGCTGTAGCGGGCGAGTGCGTCGGGCTGCTCGGCGACGTTGATCGTCTCGTTGGCGCCGACCTGGGCGGCCTTGCGCAGCGGCTGCGCGACGACATCGGTGGCCACGATGTGCGTGGCGCCCGCCCGCCGTGCCGCCAGGATGACCAGCGCCCCGATCGGCCCGCAGCCCGTCACCAGCACCGACTTGCCCAGCAGCGGCCCGGCCCGGTTCACGGCATGCAGCGCCACGGCCAGCGGTTCGGCCATCGCGCCTTCTGGATCGCTGATGCCATCGGACAGCGTGTGCGCCTGGCTGGCCTGGATCACCATCTCTTGACGGAAAGCGCCCTGCACATGTGGCATCCGCATCGCGCTGCCGTAGTAGCGCATGTCCAGGCAGTGGTTCTGCAGGCCGAGCTGGCAGTAGCGGCACACCCCGCAGGCGCGGCTGGGGTTGACGGCGATGCGCTCGCCGACGTGGTGGCTCACCACGTCCGGCCCGATTTCCTCGATGACACCGGCCACCTCGTGTCCCAGCACCATCGGCTGCTGGAGCCGGATCGCGCCGAAGCCGCCGTGGTGGAAGTAGTGCAGGTCCGAACCGCAGATGCCGCCGGCCCGCACGCGCACGCGGACTTCTCCTGCGCCGACGGGCGGTGTCGGGTAATGCTCGACCCGGAGGTCACCGGGGGCGTGGATGACGAGTGCGTCCATGAAGTAAGTCCGTGGGGGTGTTGTTGTTGCTGTTGTTGCTGTGGTGGTGGTCAGCGCAGCATCATCTGCAGCGGCCACATCACGATCTGCGGGAACACGACCAGCAGGAACATGACGATGGTCTGGGCGATCATGAACGGCATCACCCCCTTGATCGCGCCACTCATCGGGATCTTGGCGACACCGCACACCACGTTGAGCACCGTGCCCACCGGCGGCGTGACCAGGCCGATCGCGTTGTTCATGATGAACAGCACGCCGAAGTACACCGGGTCGATGCCCGCCTGCTTGAGCACCGGCATCAGCACCGGCGTCATGATCAGCACCGTGGGCGTGAAGTCCAGCGCCGTGCCGACCAGCAGCACCAGCACCATCAGCGCGAAGGTCAACAGCATCTTGTTGTCCATCATCGGCTGCACGAGTTCGGCCAGTTGCTGCGGGATGTTGGCCGTGGTGATGAGCCATGCCGACACCCCGGCGGCCGACACCAGGAACATGATGACGGCGGTGGTTTCCGCGGCGCGGTAGAAGAGGTCGTACACCTGCGCGGGCTTGATCTCGCGGTAGACCAGCAGCCCGACGAGCAGCGAGTAGACCGCCGCAATCACCGCCGCCTCGGTGGGCGTGAAGACACCGAACTTCAGGCCGCCGACGATCACCAGCGGCAGCGCCAGTGCCCACAGCGACTCGCGGGTGGCCTTGATGCGTTCGGGCATGGTGCGCCTGGGTTCGGCTTGCACGTTGTCCTTGCCGATCGACCAGCGCCAGGCCAGCATGATGGCCACGCCCATCAGGATGCCCGGCACGATGCCCGCCATGAACAGCTTGGTGATGGAGACGCCACCCGTGACGCCGTACAGGATCATCGCGATCGACGGCGGGATCACCGGCGCGATGATGCCGC
>JBEANV010000282.1:0-5258 GCA_041165285.1 Pseudomonadota bacterium
CGGCTCTGCGCCTCGCCTCCCTCGTGCTCGGGGTGGCGATGGCCTGTCAACTGGGCGGCTGCGCGTCGGAGCCCAAAAACATCGACGACAGCAAGAGCATTGCCAAATTGTACGAAGAGGCAAGGGAGGAGGCCTCCAACGGCGCCAACGACCGCGCCATCAAGCTCTACGAACGCATCGAAGGCCGCGCTGCCGGCACGCTGCTGTCCCAGCAAGCGCAGCTCGAACAGGCTTTTCTGCTCTACAAGCAGCAGGAGAAGGCCCGCGCGCTGGCCGTGGTCGAGCGCTTCCTGAAGCTGCACCCGACCAGCCCCGCTGGCGACTATGCCTACTATCTGCAGGGCCTGATCAACTTCAACGACGATCTGGGCATCTTCGGCAATCTGGCCAAGCAGGATCTCTCGGAGCGCGACCAGCAAGCCTCGCGCGATGCTTACCAGAGCTTCAAGCAGCTCGTCGATCGCTTTCCCGAATCGAAATATGCGCCCGATGCCAAGGTGCGCATGAAGTACATCATCAACGCGCTCGCCTCCTACGAGGTGCATGTGGCGCGCTACTACTACATGCGCGGCGCCTATCTGGCAGCCGCCAACCGCGCGCAGCAGGCGCTGCAGGACTTCCGCGGTGTACCGGCGGCCGAAGAGGCGCTGTTCCTGATGGCCGCCAGCTACGACAAGCTCGGCCTCGTCCCGTTGCGCGACGACGCCCAGCGTGTCCTGAAGACCAACTACCCGCGCAGCGCCTGGATCGGCCGCGACTACGACGAGAAGGCGCGCTGGTGGCGCCTCTGGTGACTGCCTGAGCGCCTGAGCCGCTACACCGGAGTCGCTGAGCGCGACTCCGCGGCATGGGCCTCGGCCAGCTCCCGCAGCCACGCCAGCGCCTGCGCTTCGCTTGCCAGCGGCGTCATCGGTGGCAAGGCGGCCCGCAGGCGGCGGCCGTAGCCCATCTGCACCAGCCGGCTGTCGCACACGACCAGCAGGCCACGGTCGGTTTCGCTGCGGATCAGCCGCCCGGCGCCCTGCTTCAGCGCGATGGCGGTTTCCGGGATGAAATAGTCGTTGAAGGCATTGCCGCCTTCGGCCTCCAGCTGGCGGCTGCGCGCCTCGGCCAGCGGATCGTTCGGCGGTGGAAACGGCAGCTTGTCGATCAGCACGCACTGCAGCGCGTCCCCCGGCACGTCGATGCCCTCCCAGAAACTGTGCGAGCCGACCAGCACGCCACGCGGCGCCGCCAGGAACTGCGCCAGCATGGCCCGCTTCGGCGCCTCGCCCTGCACGAACACGGCGATGCCGTCCGGCGCCAGCCGTTCACGCAGACCTGCACCAATCTGCTGCAGCGAGCGCAGCGTGGTGGTGAGCACGAAGGTGCGGCCACCCAGCGCCTGCGCACAGCGCCCGGCCAGATCGGCCACCGCGCCGGGATGCGCCGGTTCGGCCGGCTTGGGAAACCGCGTCGGCACGTACAGCCGGGCATGGGCCGGATAGTCGAACGGACTGCCTGCCTGCAGCGTGCGGGCCTCTTCCATGCCAACGCTGCGGGTGAACCAGCTCAGTGCCGGATCGTCACCGAGCGTGGCCGAGGTGAAAATCCACGCCCGGCTGCCCCCTTCGACCTGCGCGCGCAGCGTCTCGCGGATGTCCAGTGGCGCTTCGGTCAGGCGGGCCTGGTGGGCGGTCAGATCGATCCAGCGGACATGGTCGTGTGCAGGGACCTGCAGAAATGCCTCGACGCGGGACACCAGCGCGCGCGCCCGGTCTTCGAGTTTGGCCAGATCGGGGCCACCATCGGCCACGGCAGCCAGGTGCTCCAGCGTCTCGGCGCTCACCGCGCGCACACGCTCCAGCGCTTCGGCGAACTCGGGGCGGCCCGCACGTTCCTCCCAGCGCAAGCGCACCGCGCCACGCAGCGGCCCCGCGCTCGCCAGCCGCAGCTCCCGCGCCGCCAGCTCGCAGCGCGCCGCCAGTTCTGTCCATGGCCCGAAGCCGCGTGCCTCGGTCAGACCGACCGCCAGCAGGTCACGGCTGAAGTCAAGTAGCTGGCTGGTGCCGAGCAGCTTGCCCAGAAACTGCACCCCTGCCTCGTTGAGCTGGTGCGCCTCGTCGAAGATCACGGCGTCCACGGTGGGCAGCAGCTCGGCCATGCCCGTGTCCTTGAGCGCCATGTCGGCGAAGAACAGGTGGTGGTTGACGACAACGATATCCGCCTGCAGCGCGTGCCGGCGCGCCTGCACGACATGGCACTGGCGGAATTTCGGGCATTCGCTGCCCAGGCAGTTTTCGCGGTTCGACGTGACCAGCGGGATCACGGGCGAGCGCTCATCGAGGCTGTCGAGTTCGGCCAGATCGCCGCTGCGGGTGCCCTGCGCCCACACCTCGATGCGCGCGAGCTGGCCCAGGGCCTGCCGGTCCGGCCATTCGTTGGTGTGGCGGGCCTGCTCCAGCCGGTGCAGGCAGAGGTAGGAGCCGCGCCCCTTGAGCAGCGCGATCTGCACCGGCAGACCGAAGGTGCGCATCAGATTGGGCAGGTCGCGCAGGAAGAGCTGGTCCTGCAGGCTCTTGGTGGCCGTGCTCACCATCGCCCGCAGCCCGGACAGCAGCAGCGGCACCAGATAGGCAAACGTCTTGCCGACCCCCGTGCCCGCCTCGGCGACCAGCACGCTGCGCGACTCCAGCGCCTCGGCCACCGCGTCGGCCAGGGTCGTCTGCACCTCGCGCGCCTGAAAGCGGCGATCGGCCTGCGCAAGTTCACCGTCGGCAGCGAAAGCCCGTGCCACTTCGTCGCGCAACGGAGAACGTGCGCTGATTGCCGGTATTGGCGCTGGCATTTGCATCATTCGCCAGAAATGCGGGATGAACCGTTTATAGTTTTCGACATGACACCGGACTCCCCTGGATATCGATTATTGGCGGCCACAGGCATCGACCGCGGTGATCGACTGTATCAACAAGATCAGGTGGAGGTCTTCACGCACCCTCGCGCCGAAGGTTGCCTGCTGGCCATACTGGCCGACGGCATGGGCGGCAAGAGCGGTGGCCGCAAGGCGGCCGACCAAGTGCTGCTGATCGCCCGCCAGCTCTTCGAACGATTCGCGCCAGCCAAGGACTCTGCATCCGAGCTGCTGCGCAAGATCGTGCTCGAATCGCACCTGATGATCAAGCTGACGGCCATCACCTCCGAGCAGGAGCCGCACAGCACGCTCGCCGCCTTCCTGGTGCTGCCCAACCGCGAGTGCCACATCATCCATGCAGGCGACTCGCGGGTGTACGTGTTCCGCGGCTCCAACATGCTCACCCGAACGTTCGACCACTCGCTCGTGCAACGCATGGTCGAGGACGGCGACATCGGCGAGGAGGAAGCCAACGACCATCCCCACGCCCACCTGCTGACCGGCTGCCTGGGCGCTGACGAGGATCCGCCGATCACCGTGGCCCGCATGGACCGGCTGGAAACGGGCGACTCGCTGCTGGTGTGCAGCGACGGCCTGTGGCACTACTTCACCTCGCGCGAGCTGGGCACCATCGTCAACGCGCTCAAACCACGTGACGCCAGCAAGATGCTCATCAGCAAGGCCCGCCAGCGCGCCCGTGGGGGTGGCGACAACCTCTCGCTCGCCCTCGTCCGGCTCGATACGCTGGGCTGAAACCACTCCGTCCCGGCGCTCAGGTCAGCGACGTGTCCACGTCGCGCCGCTCCAGCGCCAGAAATTCCTCCGACTGCATCTCGGTCAACCGCGAGACGGTGCGCGGGAATTCGTGCGCCATCGGCCCTTCGGTGTAGAGCTGCTCGGGCGGCACGTCCGCCGACAGGATCAGCTTGACACGTCGGTCGTAGAGCACGTCGATCAACCAGGTGAAGCGCCGCGCTTCCGACGCGAGGCGCGGCGACATCATCGGCACGTCCGACAGCAGCAGCGTGTGGAACTGGGTCGCCAGCTCCAGGTAATCGTTCTGCGAACGCGGTCCGCCGCAGAGTTGCTTGAAGTCGAACCACACCACCCCGCCGGCTTTGCGCCGCGCTTGAATGACGCGATTTTCGATGTGCAGCTCGGGCGATTCGTCCTTGACCTCCGCCAGCTCGTCGAAGGCCTGCGTCATCGCGGCGTCGGCCTGCGCGCCCAGCGGCGTGTGGTAGAGCTGGACATGCTGCAGCGTGCGGCGGCGGTAGTCGGTGCCGTTGTCCACGCTGATGACTTCGAGTTTGGCCTTCAGCAGTTCGATGGCCGGCAGGATGCGGTCGCGGTGCAGCCCGTTCGGGTACAGCGCGTCAGGATGAAAGTTGGACGTCGTGATGATCGACACCCGGTTGGCGTACATCGCGTCCAGCAGCCGGTGCAGGATCATCGCGTCGGTGACGTCCGCCACATGGAATTCGTCGAAGCAGATCAGCCGGAAGCGCCGCCCGATGCGTTTTCCCAGTTCGTCCAGCGGGTTGGCGATGCCCTTGAGTTCCTGCAGCTCCCGGTGGACTTCGCGCATGAACTCGTGGAAGTGCAGCCGCGTCTTGCGCTGCAGCGGCACGGCCTGAAAGAAGCTGTCCATGAGGAAGCTTTTTCCCCGCCCCACCCCACCGTGCATGTAGACCCCGCGTGGCAGCGGCGGCCGGATCAGCGCCTTCGTCAGCGCGTTGCTGCGGCGGGACTTGTACGCGATCCACTCGTCCTCGCAGCGCTGCAGCGCCGCCACGGCACGCAACTGGGCCGGGTCGGCCTGGTAGCCGCGTTCGGCGAGGGTCTGGTGGTAGATCTCGGTGACGGTGGGCATGGTCGGCAAGGCGGGCAAGGGAAGACGGAAAAAGGGGCGACTCGCGCCGCCCCCATGGTTGCATGCAGCGGGCAGAACCCGCGCCAGCTCAGAAGTTGAGCGTGCGCTTGTCCACGGCCAGCGCCGCTTCCTTCGTGGCTTCCGACAGCGATGGGTGCGCGTGGCAGATGCGGGCGATGTCCTCGGCCGAGGCCTTGAACTCCATCGCGACCACGGCTTCGGAGATCAGCTCCGAGGCCATCGGGCCGACGATGTGGACACCCAGGATCTCGTCGGTCCTGGCGTCGGCCAGGAACTTGACGAAACCGGTGGTGTCCCCCAGCGCACGCGCCCGGCCATTGGCCAGGAACGGGAACTGGCCCGCCTTGTACGCGACGCCGTCCGCCTTGAGCTGCTGCTCGGTGCGGCCGACCCAGGCGATTTCCGGGCTGGTGTAGATCACCCAGGGGATGGTCGCGAAGTTCACATGGCCGTGCTGGCCGGCGATGCGCTCCG
>JBEANV010000283.1:0-10794 GCA_041165285.1 Pseudomonadota bacterium
AGGGCCTCATGCCGACCAAGCAGGACGTCAAGGACGCGTTCCCGGCCGTGCTGCGGGGCACCGTGCTCGGCTCGCTGCTGGGTGTGCTGCCCGGTGGTGGCGCGCTGCTGGCGTCGTTCGCCAGCTATGCCATGGAAAAGAAGATGCGCATGAAGACCGGCGAAGTGGCCTTCGGCAAGGGCAATATCCGCGGCGTGGCCGGCCCCGAGTCGGCCAACAACGCCGGCGCGCAGACCAGCTTCATCCCGATGCTGACGCTGGGCATCCCGCCCAATGCCGTGATGGCGCTGATGGTGGGCGCCATGACGATCAAGGGCATCCAGCCCGGCCCGCAGGTGATGACCAGCAACCCGGAACTCTTCTGGGGCCTGATCGCTTCGATGTGGATCGGCAACCTGATGCTCGTCATCCTGAACCTGCCGCTGATCGGCATCTGGATCAAGCTGCTGACCGTGCCGTATCGCCTGCTGTTCCCGGCGATCCTGACCTTCTGCTGCATCGGCCTGTACACGCTGAACAACAACAACTTCGACGTCTACATGGCAGCCGGTTTCGGTCTGGTGGGCTACATCTTCTACAAGATTGGCTGTGAACCTGCTCCGCTGCTGCTGGGTTTCATCCTCGGTCCGATGATGGAAGAAAACCTGCGTCGCGCGCTGCTGCTGTCGCGTGGTGACTGGACCACCTTCATGACCCGCCCGCTCTCGGCTGGCTTGCTGATTGCCTCGTTCCTGATGGTCGTCGTGGTGATGCTGCCGTCGATCAAGAACAAGCGCGAAGAGGCGTTCCAGGACGCCGACTGACCCTGCGGGTGCAGGACTCTCCGAGTCCGGCTACCCTCGAAGCCCCACCCCTGCGGTGGGGTTTTTCCGTTTGGAGCGTGCCTGATGCTGGATCCCGATCGTTTGCCCGCTGCGCTGCAGCCGCTGCGCATGCCTGTGTTCCGCATGCTGTGGCTGGCCTGGCTGGCAGCCAATCTGACGATGTGGATGAACGACGTGGCAGCAGCGTGGATGATGACGCAGCTCACCAGCAGTGCCGTGATGGTGGCGCTGGTGTCCGCGGCCTCCACGCTGCCGGTGTTCCTGCTGGGCCTGCCGAGTGGTGCGCTGGCCGATATCGTGGACCGGCGGCGCTGGTTTGCGTCCACGCAGTTGTGGGTGGCGCTGGTGGCGACGGTGCTGGCGCTGTTGTCGCTCGGTGGCGGGCTGACGGCGCCGCTGCTGCTGGTGCTGACCTTCGCCAACGGTGTCGGACTGGCGGCGCGCTGGCCGGTGTTCGCCGCAATCGTGCCGGACATCGTGCCGGCGGAAAAACTCTCCGGCGCGCTGGCCTTGCAGGCGATGGCGATGAACCTGTCGCGGGTGATCGGCCCGGTGCTGGCAGGGGCATTGCTGGCGGCGGCGGGCAGCGCAGCGGTGTTCGTGCTCAACGCGGTGCTGTCGCTGGTGGCGTTTGCCCAGATCCTGCGCTGGAAGACCGAGCCGCGCATCAGCGCCTTGCCGGGCGAGCGGTTTGTCGGTGCGATGCGTGTGGGCGTGCAGCACGTCGCGCAGAACCCGCGGATGCGCGCCGTGCTGCTGCGGGTGTTCGTGTTCTTCTTCCTGAGCACGGCGCTGACCGCGCTGATGCCGCTGGTGGCACGGCAGCTTGGCGGCGGGGCGGGCAGCTTCACCTTGCTGATGTCGAGCATGGGCCTCGGCGCGATGGTGGCGGTGATGGTGATCCCCGGCCTGCGCGACCGGTACAGCCGCGACCGAATCGTGTGGGTGAGTTCGCTGATCGTGTCGGCGATGACGCTGCTGGTGGCGGTGTCGCCGTGGCTCTGGCTGAGCGCGCCGGGGATGGCGCTGGGCGGGATGGCGTGGATCAGCTGCGCCAACACGCTCACGATGTCGGCACAGCTCGCCTTGCCCAACTGGGTGCGGGCGCGGGGCATGTCCACCTACCAGATGGCGCTGATGGGCGGCTCGGCTGCGGGCGCGGTGGTGTGGGGGCAGTTGGCGGACCTGCTTGGCTCGGTGCCGCACAGCCTGATGGTGGCGGCAGCCTGTGGGCCTGTGGCGCTGTATCTGGTGCGCGGGTTCACGGTGTCCGGAGGCGGGGATGCCGATCTGCGTCCCGCCTCACCCAGCCAGACGCCGCAGCCTGCCATCGACATCGGCCCCGACGAAGGTCCGGTGATGGTGACGGTCGAGTACCTGATCGATCCCGCCTGTGCCCGCGAGTTCGCCCGTGCGATGCAGAGTACCCGGCGGGCGCGGCTGCGGCAGGGTGCGCTGTCCTGGGGGCTGTTCCGTGACACGGAGCGGCCGGGGCGCTACGTCGAATATTTTGTCGATGAAACCTGGGTCGAGCATCTCCGCAGGCTGGAGCGTTTCACGGCCGATGACATTCAACTGCGGGCGCAACGGCTAGCGTTTCATCAAGGGGACGGGCCGCCGGCCGTCCGGCGCTACGTAGGCGAGGTGCTGGACCACTGAAGAGTTGGCGAAGCCGGCAAAAGTGTTGCAACAGGCCAGCGCCTGGCTGGCAGGCACGGTTTTGAGGTAGACAATCCTCGACGCTGTCAGCGTGCGAGGATATCTGCACGTTGTAGCTGGGCAGGGCCTTGCAGCTTTGTCAGGAACTCAGTCCTCACCCAACCACACTTCACAAGAGATGCCGCACATGTCCAAAGTATTCGCCGCCCTGGTCGCTGTCTTCATGGCCACTGGTGCCATCACTGCTGAAGCCGCTACCCTGAAGCACAAGAAGGCCCACTCCCACGCGCACAAGAAGATGGCCAAGCCGGCAGCGATGCCTGCCAAGTAAGCAGTTCGCACGTACCAAAAAAAGGCGATGGGTCACCATCGCCTTTTTTGCTTTCTGAACCGCCCCGGGTTTCGTGGAGGCCAGTTGCTTTGAGTCAGGCAGGCGTGGCCTGCGCGCTCAATCGACGATAGCAATTGGCTTCAGCCTCGGTGGGCGGGATGTAGCCCAGAGGTTCGAGCGGGCGGTGCCTGCGCCTGCCGGTCTTCTCGCTGCCGCCGTGACATTGACGGGATTGCCCCCGGAGCCTATGCTGAAACATAGGCTAATTTCATGAGGGCACCGACATGCACATCGAGCGACGCATTGCCGTTTTCCGCAATGGCTCCAACCAGGCCATCCGCATCCCGCGCGAGTTCGAACTCGACAGTACCGAGGTCGTGATCCGCAAGGAGGGAGACAGCCTGATCCTCACCCCGGTTCGCCGTCACCGTCTGCTGGAGTTGGTTCGATCCTGGGAGCCACTGAACGAGGAATGGCCCGATATCCCCGAGTTGCCGCTGCAAGAGCGGGATCCGTTTTGATGGCGGCGCCGCTCTGGATGCTGGACACGAACACGCTGTCCGCGCTGATTCGTGGTCCGTCGCCCGCCCTGGTGCAGCGGCTGGCTGCGGCTGGGGGGGAGTCGGTCTGCACCAGCATCGTCGTGGCCTGCGAGATGCGCTATGGCGCACAACGCAAGGGATCCGCTGCACTGACCGCACGGGTCGAGGCGTTGCTCGCGGAGGTCACGGTCCTGCCATTCGACGGTGACGCGGACCGACATTACGCCGACATCCGCTGCGCACTGGAACGCGCTGGCACCCCCATCGGCAGCCACGACCTGCTGATTGCCGCCCACGCCCGTGCATGCGGGCTGGTGGTGGTAACCCACAACGTGCGCGAGTTCGAGCGCGTCCCGGGGTTGCAGGTCGAGGACTGGCTTCAGGTCGCCTGAACGCCCTGACCCTTGCGCCGGAACACCCGCCCCACCAGCCCCATCCCGTCGTCCACATAGGTGAACACGACCGGAATCACCAGCAGGCTCAGGAACGTGGACGTGATCAGCCCCCCGATCACCACGATCGCCATCGGTGCCCGGAAACTCGGATCGACCCCCAGCCCCAGCGCGATCGGCATCATCCCGGCGCCCATCGCGATCGTCGTCATCACGATCGGGCGCGCCCGCTTGCGGCAGGCGTCGAGCACCGCGTCCCAGCGGTTCAGTCCGTGGTCGCGCCGGGCCAGCACGACGTAGTCCACCAGGAGGATCGAGTTCTTCGTCGCGATGCCCATGAGCATGATCAGCCCGATCATCGACGGCATCGACAGCGCCGTGTGCGTGGCGAACAGAGCCAGGAATGCGCCCGGAATCGACAGCACCAGCGCCGCCAGGATCGTCACCGGCTGGATGAAGTCCTTGAACAGCAGCACCAGCACGATGTAGATGCACAGCACGCCCGTCAGCATGGCCAGCGAGAAGCTCTGGAACAGCTCGCCCATCGCCTCGGCATCGCCCACGGCCGTCTGCATCACACCGGGCGGCAATTGCTTCAGGCTCGGCAGCGCCTGCGCCAGCCGCTCGACCTCGCCCAGCGGCACGCCGTTCAGCTCGATCTCGAAGTTGATGTTGCGCTGGCGGTCGTAGCGGTCGATCTGCGCCGGGCCACTGGCCATCTCCAGCGTTGCCACGCTCGACAGCGGCACCGGCCCGCGCGCGCCCGGCACCGGCAAGCGGCTGAGCAGGTCCAGATCCGCCCGCGCCTCGGCAGGCAAGCGCACGACGATCGGCACCTGCCGCTGCGACAGGTTCAGCTTGGCGAGTCCCTGGTCATAGTCGCCGCTGGTCGCCACCCGCAGCGTGTCGGCGATGGCGGCGGTCGTCACGCCGAGGTCCGCAGCCCGTGCTGCATCCGGTCGCACGATCAGCTCCGGCCGCACGAGGCTGGAGGTGGACACGACGTTGCCGATGCCGGGGATGCTGCGCAGCTCGCGCTCGACCACCTTGGCGTGCTCTGCCAGCGCTGCGCCGTTTTCGCTGGCGAGCACGAGGATGTATTTCTCGGCCGAGCCGCCGAACCCGACCTTCACCCGCGCACCGGGCAGCGCCTCGACCAGCGTGCGCAACTCGCCTTCGATGGCCTGCTTGCTCACGCCGGAGCGCTGTTCGCGGTGCGTCATGTTGATCGTCAGCACGGCCTTGGTCACGCTGGCCGCTCCTTGCGGCGCGAACGGATCGGCACCCGCCGCCCCACCACCGATCGCGGTGTAGACCAGCTTGACGTGCGGATGCCGGATCACCAGTTGCCGCGCCTGCTCGGCCAGCGCACGGGTTTCCTTCAGCGTCGAGCCGGGCGGCAGCGTCACCGTCACCTGCGTCTGCGACAGGTCATCGGGCGGGATGAAGCCGGTCGACAGGTAGGGCACCAGCATGAACGAGCCGACGAAGAACGCGGTCGTCGCCAGCGTCGTGACGATGCGGTGCTTCAGGCACCACTTGGCCAGTCGCAGGTACCACGCCATCCAGCCGGGTTCCTTCTCCGCGTGTTTCGGCCGGCGCAGCAGGTAGGCGGCCATCATCGGCGTCAGCATCCGCGCCACCACCAGCGAGAAGAACACCGCGATCGCCGCCGTCCAGCCGAACTGCACGAAGAATTTCCCCGGAATGCCGCTCATGAACGCGGTCGGCAGGAACACCGCGATCAGCGTGAACGTCGTCGCGATCACCGCCATGCCGATCTCGTCGGCGGCCTCCATCGCGGCCTCGAACGGGGTTTTCCCCATCGCGAGGTGGCGCATGATGTTCTCGATCTCGACGATGGCGTCGTCCACCAGGATGCCCACCACCAGCGACAGGCTCAGCAGCGTCACCACGTTGACCGTGAAGCCCAGCAGATGCATCACCGCGAACGTCGGGATCACCGACAGCGGCAGCGCGATCGCCGACACCAGCGTGGCCCGCCAGTCGCGCAGGAAGAACCACACCACGATCACCGCCAGGATCGCACCCTCGTAGAGCAGCAGCATCGAGCCGTCGTAGCCCTCCTGCACGGGATCGACGAAGTTGAACGCCTCGGTGAAGGTGATTTCCGGGTGCGTCTTGCGCAGCGCCTCGACCCGGGCACGCACGTCCGCCGCAATGGCCACTTCGCCCGCGCCCTTGGAGCGCGTGATCTCGAAACCGACCACCGGTTTGCCGTCCAGCAGCGCCACCGCCCGCGGCTCGGCCACCGTGTCGGTCACGCGGGCGACCTGATCGAGCCGGATGCGGCGACCATCCGACAGCGCGATCTCCAGCCGCGCCAGTTCCTCGGCACTCTGCACGGTGGCGAGGGTGCGCACGGCCTGCTCGGCGCCGCCCAGGTCGGCCCGCCCGCCGGGGGCGTCCTGCTGGATCTGGCGCAGCTGGCGCGACACGTCCGAGGCCGTGGCGTTGAGCGCGAGCAACTGCGCCGGGTCGAGTTCCACCCGCACTTCACGGGTCACCCCGCCCACCCGCGACACGGCGCCCACGCCGCGCACCGACAGCATCTGCTTGGTGATGGCGTTGTCCACGAACCAGCTCAGTGCCTCGCCGTCCATGCGGTCGGAGGCGACGGTGTAGGTCAGGATCGGCGTGCCGGCCAGGTCCATCTTCTGGATGATCGGGTCGCGCAGGTCGCCGGGCAGGTCCGAGCGCACCCGCGCCACTGCGTCGCGCACGTCGTCCACGGCCTCCTGCGTGGGTTTCTCCAGGCGGAACTCGACCGTGACCGTGACGGCACCGTCGCTCACCAGCGTGTAGATGTGCTTGACGCTTTTCAGCGTGGCGACAGCGTTTTCGAGCTTGCGGGCGACCTCGGTTTCGAGCTGTGCGGGGGCGGCGCCGGGCAGAGCTGCCGTGACCGACACCGTGGGCAGGTCGATGTCGGGAAAATTCTGGATCGTCATCGCCCGGAAGCCCATCAGGCCCGCGAGCGTGAGCAGGATGAACAGCAGGATCGCCGGGATCGGGTTGCGGATCGACCAGGAGGACACGTTCATGGCTTGGCTCCCGCCACCACCTTGACAACATCTCCATCCGCGAGGAAACCCCCGCCTTGCGCCACGACCAGCGCCGCGGCGTCCAGTCCTCCCGTAACCTCGACGCGCTCGCCCGACCGCCGACCGGTCTGCACCTTGGTCTGCAGCACGCGGCTGTCCTTGCCGAGCCGGAACACGTAGCTGTAGCCGTCGCGCAGCAGCACCGCGGTCTGCGGCAGCGTCAGCGCGGCAGACTGGCCCATGACGAACTCGCCTCGCGCGAACATGCCCGGCCGTGCCGCGCTGCCGGCCGGCAGATCGACGTAGACGAGGCCGTTGCGCGTGACCGGATCAACGGTGGGTGCCAGCAGGCGGACCTTGGCGTCGACCGCACCGCCCCCGGCAGGCACGACCTTCACTGCCATGCCGGGCTGCAAGCGGTTCATGTCGGCCGCCGGTACCTCGGCGCGCCACTCCAGCCGCCCCTGCCGGATCAGGCGAAACAGCTCCTGCCCTGGCTGCGCAATGGCGCCCACCGTGGCGAGCCGGGCGCTGACCACACCGTCGTCGGGGGCGTTGATGCGGGTCTGGTTCAGACGCAGCGTGTCGGCGGCAAGCCGGGCCTTGAGCGACTGCAGCCGGGCTTTGGCAGTGGCCTCGCCGGTCGTGTACTGCTGGATCTGCTGTGCGCTCAGGGCGCCGCTGGGCTGCAGGGCGCGGGCGCGGTCGGCGTTGGCCTGCGCCTCGGCGAGCGTGGCTTCGGCCTCGGCGATGCCTGCCTTGGTGGCTTCGAGGTCGGCGGCGAGCGTTTCACCTTGCAGCCGCGCCAGCAACTGGCCCCTCTTCACCCGGTCCCCGACCTGCACGGCCACTTCGACCAGCCGCAGCCCCTGCGTCTCGGCCCCGATGACCACTTCCTGCCATGCCGCCACGCTGCCGTTGGCGGCGAGCGACTGGGGGAGGCTGCCGGATTGCGGTGCGGTGACGGTGACGGTCAGCGCGGCCTTCGGCGCGGCAGAGGCTGCGGGCGCGTCGGCGGCCCGTGCTGGCAGGAGGACGAGGGAGGCGACGAAGGCAAGCGTCAGCGTGACGGCCGGAGAGAGGTGTTGGGGCATGGCGGGTGTCATGAAGGGGTGTTGTTCTCACGGGTCCAGCCGCCGCCGACGGCACGGTACAGGCTGATCCAGGCGCTGACCTGTTCTCGCTGCAAGGCCAGCAGCGCCGCTTCGGCCGAGAGGGTCAGGCGGCGGGCGTCCTCGGTCTCGATGACGCTGGCGGCGCCGAGTCGGGCGCGTTCCTCGGTGCTGGCCAGGAAGCTGCGCAAGCCTTCTGCGGCGGTGCGGGCGTCGGTTTCGCGGCGGAGGCTGCTGTCGATGCGCAACAGGGCTTCTTCGACCTCGCGCACCGCCGAACGCAGCTTCAGTGCGTAGCCGGCGCGGGCCCCGTCGTAGCGGGCGCGGGCGGCGTCGGCCTGTGCCTGCAGGCGGCCCCGGTTGAAGATCGGCAGCGACAGGTTCGGCCCGAAACCCCAGGTCAGGGCGTCCGAGGTGCTGCCCCCCGTGCGCACCAACCCGATGCCGAGGCTGCCGTTGACCGTCAGTTGCGGCCAGCGGGCGGCGTCGGCCACACCTACCTCGGCAGCGCTGGCCTGCAGCTCGCGTTCGGCGGCGGCGAGGTCGGGGCGCTGGGCCAGTGTCGCGGCCGGCAGGGCGGCGAGGTTGAAGGGCGCGGGCTGCGGCAGGCGGGCGGTGCGCGGGGCCAGCCGGTCGCGCAGGGCCGCCTCGTCCGCCCCGGTCAGCAACACCAGCGCCTTCACGGTCAGGCCGCAGTCGGTCTGCTGCAGGGTCACGCGGTCGCGGGCCTGCGCGGCGTTGGCCTGAATCAGCCGGGCGTTGGCAGGGGCCTCGAAGCCCACGTCGGCTTTTTTCTGCACCAGCGCGCTGCTGCGGCCGAGTGAATCTGCTTCACGGGCATACAGTGCCACCGCTGCCTCGCAGGCCCGCAGCGCCACATAGGTCTGTGCCACCTCGGCCGCCAGCGAGACCCGCGCCTCGTGCCAGCCGAGTTCGGCCTGTTCCGCCCGCGACCGCGCCGCGGCAACCCCGTGGCGCACACCACCGAAGAGGTCGATCTCCCAGCCTGCGTCGACGATGGCGCTGGTCTGGCTGACGGGGTTGAAGCCGCTGGCGGCAGTCGAGCCGCGCTGCGCCTGCACGTTGGCGCCAACCGCCGGCCAGCCGGCGGATGCCGCTACGCGCTGGCCAGCCCGCGCCTGCTGGATGCGCGCCAGCGCCTGCGCGAGCACCGGATGCGCAGTCTGTGCTTCGTCGATCAGTGCGGGCAGCAGCGGGTCATCGAACTGCGACCACCATGCCGCGAGACGGCCGGAATCCCCTGCGTGCGGCAGGGGGGTATGCCAGACCGGCGCGGTGACGGTCGCAGGTGCCTGGAGCGGAGTCGCCGTGCCACATCCGGCCAGCAACCCGATGCCGAGGGCCGCGAATGCGGTGTGCAGGAAACGACTGCAAGGAAAGGAAAAAGGGGCGCGCATTTCGTGAGCTTATCAACGAATGCGTGCCCCTGCAGGACAGCGCTGCGGGCACTGTCCGAATCCTGGTCAGGGACTATTTCTTCTCGCCCTCCATCGACTTGATGGCGTCGTCGTTGTTGTTGGACTTGGTGCCCATGTCCACCTGCTGCAACAGCTCGGTGGCCTGGCTCTCGTCCACCACCACCGGCTTGTCGAGGAAGCTCGTCACCGTCGCCGGGAAGAAGATCACGATCACCACCAGCACGAGCTGCATGATCACCCACGGGATCGAGCCGATGTAGATGTCCTTGGACTCGACCTTGCGCGGAATGGACCCGTTCTTGAACAGCGTGTCCGAGATGCCGCGTAGGTAGAACAGCGCGAAACCGAACGGCGGGTGCATGAACGAGGTCTGCATGTTCACGCACAGCAGCACGCCGAACCAGACCAGATCGATGCCCAGCTTGTCCGCAACCGGCCCCAGCATCGGCAGGATGATGAAGGCGATCTCGAAGAAGTCGAGGAAAAACGCCAGGAAGAAGATGAACACGTTGACCACGAGCAGGAAGCCCACCTGCCCGCCGGGGAGGCCCGACAGCAGGTGCTCGATCCAGATGCCGCCGTCCACACCCTGAAACACCAGCGAGAACACCCGCGAGCCGATCAGGATGAACACCACCATCGCGGTCAGCCGCATCGTGCCGAGGATGGCTTCCTTGAGCAGCACCCAGCTCAGCCGCCGATGGACCGCGGCCAGCAGGATGCCGCCCATCGCGCCCATCGCGCCGGCTTCGGTCGGCGTGGCGATGGCCGTGTTCATGCCCGGCAGGCCGCCCATGCTGCCCAGCACGGCGAAGATCAGGATGGCCGACGGGATGATGCCGCGCAGGCATTTCTTCCACAACGCCCAGCCCTGCAGCGTGCGGGCTTCCTTGGGTACGCCCGGCACCCACTCGGGCCGCAAGCGGGCCACCAGGAAGGTGTAGAGCAGGAAGATCAGGATCTGCAGGATCGACGGACCCCACGCACCCTTGTACATGTCGCCCACCGGCTTGCCGAGCTGGTCGGCCATGATCACCAGCACCAGCGACGGCGGCACCAGTTGCGTGATCGTGCCGGACGCGGCTAGCACACCAGTCGCGTAGCGCATGTTGTAGCCGTAGCGCATCATCACCGGCAGCGAGATCATCGCCATGGCAATCACCTGACCGGCGACCGTCCCCGTGATGGCGCCGAGGATGAAGCCGACGAGGATGACCGAATAGCCCAGGCCACCACGCACGGGGCCGAAGAGCTGGCCCATCGAGTCGAGCATGTCCTCGGCGAGGCCGCATTTCTCCAGCAGCGCACCCATCAGCGTGAAGAAGGGAATCGCCAGCAGCAGATCGTTGGAGAGGATGCCGAAGATGTTCAGCGGCACGTTGGACAGGAAGGCCTGCTGGAACCAGCCCATGTGGATGGCGTACATGCCG
>JBEANV010000284.1:0-7700 GCA_041165285.1 Pseudomonadota bacterium
CGTGCCCGCTGCGCTGCGCGATGCAGACGCGGTGGCGCTGGCGCGGTCGGTGCTGGGTGAGTTGTCCGAGCACGAAGCCAGCGCGCTGGTGCAGCGGGCGCACGACGAGATCCTGTCCACCATGGCCTGCCACGGTGCCGTGCGCGCCAACCGGCGGCTGACGCTGGAAGAGATGAACGCGCTGCTGCGCGACATGGAACGCACCGAGCGCGCCGACCTCTGCAACCACGGCCGCCCGACCTGGCGCCAAGTGACGATCAAGGAACTCGACACGCTGTTCCTGCGCGGGCGCTGAGTCACCCGCACACAGCGTCAGAGGTCCGCGACCGAGCGCACCTCGTCCAGGCTGGTCAATCCCGCCAGCATCTTCTCCACGGCGTCCTGCCGCAGCGTGCGCATGCCGTCCACCAGCCCCTGCCGCTGGATGTTCCAGGCCGGCGCGCCCGCCCGGATCAGCCGGCGCAGCTCTCGGTTGATCACCAGCAGCTCGTGCACCGCCACCCGGCCGCGGTAGCCCGACTCGCGGCAGCGCTCACAGCCAGCGCTCTGGTAGCGGCGCAGGCGGCCGTCGCGGCCGTAGCGCTCCAGCCAGCTTGCACGCAGTTGCTCGCGCTCGGCCTCGGCGGCTTCCACCGCCGCACCGTGGAAATACCCTTCAACCCATTCGTCGATTTCCGGCTCCTTGGCCGAGCGGCTCATCCGGCAGGCGCTGCACAGCCGCCGCAACAGCCGCTGCGCATGCACGCCCAGCAGCGCGTCGCCCAGGTTCCACGGCTCCACGCCCATGTCCAGCAGCCGCTGGACGGCCTCGGCCGCCGTGCGCCCCGGCATCGACGCAAGCACCAGCCGACCCGACAGCGCCGCCTCGGCCGCCAGCCGCGCAGTCGCGCCGTCGCGGAGGGTGTCGATCAGGATCACGTCCGCATCCGCCGACAGCACCGCCCGCAGGGCCTGCTCGTGGGAGTGACCGGCACGTGGATTCAATTCGATCTGGCGCACGCCAGGCAGCGCCATCTCGATGCGCTCCTCGATCGACACGATCTTGCGGTCCGGCTGGTTCACCAGCGCCAGCTCGGCAAACAGCGTCGTGGTGCGGCCCGAGCGGGGAGGCCCGACCGTGAGCAGCATGCCCGACGGCCGCTTCAGCAGCGTGGCAATGCGCTCCTGGTCCTGCGTCGTCAGACCCAGACCGTCGAACTTCAGCGTCTTGAGCCGCGTCGGCAGCCCGAGCACCACGTCCTCGAAGCCGCCCTGCGTGGGCAGCGTCGTCACGCGCAGCTCGATCTTGTGCGCCTGCATCAGCCGCGAAAACGCCAGCCGCCCTTCCTGCGGCCGGCGCGTGTCCTGCACGTCCATCTCGGCCAGTGTCTTGATGCGCGGGATCAGGCTGTTGCGGTAGCTGCCGGGCAGCTCGCTGTGCGGCTCCATGCGACCGTCGCGGCGCAGGCGCACCCAGAGCTTGTCCTCGCTCGGGTGGTTTTCGAGGTGGATGCTGCTGGCGCCTCGGCCCATCGCGTCGGCCACCAGCGTGATGAGCAACTGCACGACCGGGCCTTCCGCGCGGTCGGCCTTGTCACCCTTGGTGGATTTGCCGGCACGCCGTGCCGTTGCCGACTCCGCCACCTCGGCTCCTGCGGACGCAGCCGAGTCACCGCCCATGTCGGGCACGGGCAAACGCTCGTAACCCCGCTCGATCGCCGCCTTCAAATCGCCCGTGCCCGCCAGCGCGGGGGCAACAGTGCAGTGCGTCAGCGTCTGCAATTGCTCCAGCACCGCCTGGCGCGTGACGTCGTGCATCGCCACCACCAGCCGTCCGGCGCGGTGGACCAGCGGCAGCACCTCCAGCGTGCGCGCCAGGTCCACCGGGAGCCGGGCCAGCGCCTCGATCTGCGGCTTGAAGGTACTCAGGTTGACGACCGGATAGCCCAGCTTGCGCGCGAGCGCCACACGCAACTGCTGCTGCGTCACCCACTCGCGGCTCAGCAGCAGCTCGCCGAGTGGCTGCATGCGCTCGTTGACCTGCTGGCCGAGCACGTCGTTCAGCTGCTCGTCGCTGACATAGCCCAGCGCCACCAGCGCCTCGCCGAGCCGCACCATCGGCATGCGCGCCTGCTTGTCGAGCGCGGACAGCAGCTGCTCGGGCGTGACGATCTGGCGCGCCACCAGCAACTCGCCAAGCTTCTGGCCACGGTTTTTCTTCTGGATCTGCACCGCCTGCTCGATCTGTTCGGCCGTGATCGCCGCCTCCTCGACCAGCAGCGCGCCGAGCCGTTCACCGACCAGCACCCGGTCATACGCCGAGCGCGGCAGGAAGGAGGTCTGCACCGTGCCACGGTCATCCAGCGGCGCGAACAGGAACAGGCCCACTTCGTTCTCGACATGGCCCACGGTGACACCGCCGACCGTACCGCCGCCGTTGAGGTGGACCGTGTAGGGTTGCGCCGCGTGGTGTTCAAGCACCTGGGTGTGTTCTTCGGAAGGCGCCTCGGTGGACGTCACCTCGGGAGCGGGGGCCGCCAGCCGGGCCAGCGGCACGGTCGGCACCTGCAGCGTGATGCGCCGGATCTGGTCGAAGCGCATCGGCAGCGAAATCCGTTCCGGCGGCACCTGCACCCGCGCGATGCCCGGCCCCACCTCCATCAGCACCAGCTGCCCGGTCATCAGATTGCCGGTGCGCCCCTCGATCTCGCAGGCCAGCGGCTCGCGCTGCGGCACCGGCAGTGCGTAGGCCGCAAACGGCGGCGTCGGCCAGGCGAAGGGCTTGTCACTGCCCTTGCGCGGACGTGCCGACAGCGGCAGCGGCGCCTCGGCCGGTGTGGCGGACTTCAGATGCGACTGGGACAGATCGGACATGGCGGTTCCTGGGACAAGCAAGCCGTGCCGGCGCGCCGCGCGTACCGGGACGGATGGATGCTAGGGAATCGCCGGTGCCAGAAAAGCAGGAATAGATGCGAATTGCTCGGGTGTCTCACCCCATTCGCCGCACCAGCCAGCCCACCTTGTCCAGCGCCGCCATCGCCTGGGCGACTGCCAGAGCCCCACCGTGTGCCGAGCGCGCCGCCTCGACCACCGTGCGGGCGCTGGCGCACAGGCGCAACGCCGTGACGGGCTGGCCTCCACGGACTCCGCAGGCCACCGGCTGGCCGAGCTGGTAGCGCCCATGGGCCAGAGGGTCGTCCGGCAGAACCGGGTCGGCCTTGGCAAGCGCACGGTGCAGATCGGCGGTCTGGGCGGGTGTCAGCGGAAGGCGGCGACCGTCAGGCGTGCGGCGGTGGACGATGAACGGAAAGATCGTCTGGTGGCGGTCCCAGCGCCCGCCAGCCCAACGCCCGCCGCGCGCACCGTCCAGCGATGCGACCGGCACGGCCTCGAAGGTGATGTCGCCATGCAGCCGCTCCGCCACCGCGCGGCTCCAGCTCTGCAGAAACCGGTCCACCAGCGCATCCGGCAAAGCGCGAAAGCGCTGCAGTTCGACCAATGCAGCCTGCCAGCGCAGCAGCAGGCCGGGGTTCGGCGTGTCGTCCAGCACGTCAGCAGCCGGCCAGTGTTCCGGCCAGTCGCTGCGCGCGGTGTACAGCTGCAGCGCAGCCAGCGCGCTGTGCCAGCTGCGCCGGGCCAGCGCGGGTGGCAGCAGCAGCGCCCCGCAGAAAGCCGGTCCGGTGACGAACTTGGACCCCGTGATCGCGACCATGAAATCCTGCGCCAGATAGTCCACCAGCGACGCGGGCGCCAGCCGGAACTGGCAGGCGTCCACCAGCACCTCCAGCCGCTCGCCATGGCGCTTGCGCAGGCGGGCTGCGCAGGAGGGGGTCGGTGCGAGCAGGCCGGTCTTGGACAGGTCCGTCAGCACCAGCAGGCAGCGCCGGCCAGCGCGCAGAACCTGCTCGACGCCCGCCGTGAATGCGGCATCCACGTCCTCGGCAGCGCACAAGGCGCCATCGGCCTTGCGCAAGGCCACCGCGATCGGCTCGCACGGCGTTTGCACCGAAATCGGCGCGCCCCGTGACACCGTGCGCCCCTGGCAGGTGCCCGCAGCGAAATGCCGGGTCGCCAACGCGGCAGGCACGCCACTGCCGGTCTCGGACGCCTCGGCCATCACCGCCTGCACCGCCATGCCGGGCTCGCGTGCGACGAGCTGGGTGGCGAAGAGGTGGAGGTCAGTCCCGGACGCAGCCAGCACGGCGTCGGTGCCCAGCACGGTATCCGCACCACTGAGTTGCAGCAGCGTGCGCCGCAGCCGGGCGACTTCCGCTGCGTATCCGCCCGGCCGGGCCGCCATCCGCATGCACAGCGCCGCCACCGCATCGAACGCCGGCTCGGAAATCACCGAGGCAGTGGACGAGCCCAGCGCGATCAGATCCGGATCGGGCCGGGGGGGACAGCCGTAGGCGTTGGCCCCCGCACAGCCCAGCGTGATGCGGGCGTCACCCCCTTCGGTCAAGGCACGCGCCGCGATCGTGAGCATGTCGCCAGCCAATCACGCAAGGGCCGAACGCGCCGCAACCGCACGCTCCAGCAGCGCCCGGAAGGCCGTGCGCACCTTCGCCATCGCGGGCAACTTGTAGGGAAACAGATCGGGCGAATCCATGGAATGCACGGCCGCCCCTGGATCGATCTCGAACACGAGCAGCTCGCCGGTCGGCATTTCGGCGCAGTCGACGACGAGGTAGTCCAGGCCGATGCGCTCGCTGATGCCCTGCAGCGCGGCGGCGTGGCGGCGAGCGAAGTCGGTGTCGAAGTCGGCCATGAAGCGCGCTTCCTCGGCGCGCTTGGCGGCGGATTCGGTCATCCCGGCATTGAGGTAATGCACCATCCACTGCGAGGACACGCCGAGGTGAACAGCGTACGCCACACCGTCCACCAGCACGACCCGGAACTTGCGGAACTGGCCATCGGCACTGGCGTAATCGACGAAGCGAGAAAGGAAGAACTCGGCGTCCGGCATGGCCGCCAGGTAGCGTGCCAGGTCGAACGGCGAGGCGAGCTTTTCCAGCCCACGGCCAGCATGGGAATCGACCGGCCGGACGATGAGCGGCCAGGTGCTGTCCGACAGCCAGGTACCGGGATCGACCTCGCAGCGCACCAGTTGCTGCAGCATCGGGCGGTTGGCGCGGATGGTGTCGGGAATGTGCAGACCCGGCACACCCTGCAGCACGGCACAGGCGTCCGTGCGTGAGGTGCGCAGCGTGCGCTCGGGGCGGTTGATCGCCGGGGTGCCCCAGTCTGTGCAGGACTGCGACAGGTCGTCGAGCAGGCCGCGCACCGGGTCGGACTCGGACACCGCGATCCACAGCGCGTCATGCGGCGGCAGCCAATGCGGCAGCGGCTCGCCGGGCCGCACGTAGAGCATGGTCAGCGCCACGTCCGAGTGCTCGACCAGGAAGGCCAGCGGCGCATTGGTCATCAGATCACCCGGCGTCATCACGGCCAGCAGACGCAATGCCGGGGGGCCTTCGGCGGGCAGGTGGTAGACACGGGAGCAGTCGATCGCCTGCGCTTGGGTGGCCAGTCCGATCTCGCGCAAGCCTTGCAGCAGCAGGACGGTGGACAGGTCCATCAGCGCGTTGGCGTCGTGTGCGTCGTCCGTGGAGCGGGCGAGCAGCGTCTGGGCCAGCGGCATCAGGTCGGCACCCTGAAAAGCCAGTGCCATCAGCCGGGCCAGACCCATCAGCGGCGGGCAGACATGGGCCGCCTTCTGGCGGGGCTGGAACTCGATGCAGGGCATGTTCATGGAGAAGTCTCGACAAGAAGGGCGGAATCGGTCAGACAGCAGCGGCGCTCGCCCAGGCGCAGCACGGCGTCGAGCAGGACGTCGAGGTCGGCCGCCTCGGTGCGGTGGTTGACCAGCGCGACGCGGATGGCCGTGCGCCCGCCGAGCGTGGTGGTGGACGGCACGGCCAGGCCGGATTCGTGCAGATCGGCCACCAGTTCGGCGTTGAGCTGGTCGGTGGCGAGGTCGTCCAGCGTGCCGCTGCGGTCGATGTAGCGGAAACAGACGATGTTCAGCGTGACCGGCGCCAGCAGCTCCAGCGCCGGCTGCGCGGCGATGCGTGCCTGCAGCCGGCGCGCGAGGCGACAGGACTGGGCGATGGCCGCGCCGAGGCGGTCGGTGCCCTGCGTGACGAGGGTGAACCAGACCTTGAGCGCACGAAAACCCCGGGACAGGTCCGGCCCGAGGTCGCACGGCCAGGGCGAACCGGCCGCCAGTCCACGCGGGTGGCGCGACAGGTAAGCCGCAGGTGAAGCAAACGCGGCGAGCTGGTCTGCCTGGTCGCGCACGAGGATGAAGCCGGCGTCGTAGGGCACCTGGCCCCACTTGTGGAAGTCGAGCGCGATCGAGTCGGCGCGTTCGATGCCACGCAGCAGCGGTGCCACCTCCGGCGAGAGCCGACCCAGCGCACCGAAGGCGCCATCGACGTGGAACCACATCTGCGCCCGCTCGGCCAGCGTCGCCAGTGCGTCCAGATCGTCGATTGCGCCGGTGTCCACCGTCCCCGCCGTGCCGACCACCAGGAAGGGGCGCAGGCCAGCGGCACGGTCGGCCGTGACCAGCCGCTCCAGCGCCGCCAGGTCCATGCGGTGATCCACGCCGACCGGCACGCGGCGCAGCGCCTGCGTGCCCAGCCCGCTGATGGAAAACGCCTGCGCGACACAGCCGTGGGCACCTGCGGCGGCGTAGGCGACGAGGGAACGGCCATGCGCCGGATCGGCCACGCCGGTTTCGCGAGAGCCGATGCCGAGCGCCTGCGTGCGCGCCACCAGCACGCCGATGAGGTTGGCCATCGACGAGCCAGTGACCAGCAACCCGCCTGCAGTTGAGGGGAAGCCGAACAGGTCGCGCATCCAGCGCACGATCTGGCGCTCGACCTCCAGCGGCATCTGGTCGCGCCCGCCCAGGTTGGCGTTCAGGCCAGCCGCGAGCATCTCGGCCAGCATCCCTTCGACCGTGCCGCCGCCGTGGACCCACCCCATGAAACGCGGGTGGGTGTTGCCCACGGCGTAGGGCAGCACCTGTGTCATGAAGCGTGCGTGCGCGTGTGTCAGCGGGACCGGTGCGGCCGGCAGCGGTTCGTTGAACGCAGCGCGCACCTCGGCCGGGATCGGCTGCCAGACCGGCCGTTCGCGGAGCTGTTCGAGGTGGTCGAACAGGTCGTCGAGCATGCGGTGCCCCTGCGCGCGCACGGCAGCCCAGTCGGCCGGGCCGCGTGGGTCAAGCGAAAAAGAAGGGTCGGGTTCGGACATGCGGTGAGGGCAGCAGCGGATACCCGAGCGTATTTGCCACCTTCGGTCCTGTCCGAACAAACAGGGCGGTGATCCAGACCCTGTTCAACCTGTCACACCCTCGACAATGATTGGATGAACACCCTTCTGCTGCTCCACCAGGCCGACCTGATCGCCACCTTCGACGACACCCGCCGCGAGCTGCGCGGCGCGAGCCTGCTGATCCGCGGCGAGCAGGTCGCGGCGGTCTACGCGGCGGGCGAGGTGCCGGCGCAAGTGCTCGACGAGGTGCGCGCCCATGGGGAGGTGATCGACGCCCGCGGCCATGTCGTCACGCCGGGGCTGGTGAACACGCACCACCACATGTACCAGTCGCTGACCCGCGCCGTCCCCGCCGCGCAGAACGCCGAGCTGTTCGGCTGGCTGAAGACGCTCTACCCGATCTGGGCCGGGCTGACGCCGGAGATGGTGCAGGTCTC
>JBEANV010000285.1:0-3462 GCA_041165285.1 Pseudomonadota bacterium
CCTCCACCACACCGGGCCAGCAAGAGTCCGTCAGACGGGCTTAGGCAGCCTTGCGCTGACGACGCGCCACGCCACCCAGCACGCCCAGACCCGCCAGCATCATGGCCAGCGACTCGGGTTCCGGCACGGCCGAGACGGCGGACGGGCCGGTCAGGCTGACCTTGTCCAGGAACACGGTGCCGTCGGTCTGTGCGCCCACGCCGGTGAAGGACAGCAGTTGGCTGCCGGCGGCTGCGGTGAACGTGAAGCTGTTGAGCGACCAGCCTTGGCCCGAATTGACACCGAAGGTGCCAATGGTCGAACCACCGAAGCTGACTTGGTAGGTCTGACCATCGTCGCCGACGCGGCCTGCGTCATACCAGCTCAGCGTGTAGAGCCCGCCTGCGCCATTGACCATCTGGGACAGGGAGCTTTGACCCAGCGCCGGGTGGGTTTGCACACCAGCGATTTGGTTGCCGAAACTGGCATCGAAACCAGGCAGGGTACCCGGGTTACTCCACACGCCCGAGTTCTGGGCGATCACAGCCGGCGTGCTGCCGGCCCAGCCTGGGATCGAGCCGCAGCCAGCGCCAAAGCCTTCGTAGCAATAGCCGCCCGCGTTCAGGTTGACGGCACTCTCGAAACTGCCGTTGGTCAGCAGCTCGGCGCTGTGCGCGGCTTGACTGAACAGACTGAAGGCGGCAACAGCGGCAAGGGCAGTGAGTTTTTTCATGGGAATTCCTCTGGGTTTAATGCAGCGCCGCGAATGGGCTCTGCTGGTTAATTTGAAAAAATCATATGCAAATAATCATTTCCCCAGTACCCCACGCCTGAGGGGGCCTGCATCGAACAAAGAAAAATATCGACGGCATTAATTGGCAATTCTTGGCAAGTAACAAAACCTAATATTTCTCACACCCCCGAATTCGATGGATAAGCTCAAACAAATCGAGTCATTTGTCGCGATTGTTCAGCGCGGAAGTCTGACAGCCGCCGCCCTGAATGAGGGGGTAGCCCCCGCCATGATGGGCAGGCGCATGGACGCGCTGGAAAAGCGCCTGGGCGTCAAGCTGCTGGTGCGCACCACCCGCAAGCTGACACTGACCCACGAGGGCAGCGCCTTCCTCGAAGACTGCACCCGCGTGCTCGCCGACCTCGCCAGCGCCGAGGCGAGTGTCAGCGCCGGCGGCGTGAAGGCGAGCGGCCACGTGCGCATCACCGCACCGGGCGGGTTCGGGCGCCGGCATGTGGCGCCGCTGCTGCCGAGGTTCCTCGCGCTGCACCCGGAGGTGTCGCTCTCGCTGAACCTGTCGGACCGCATCATCGACATGGTCAACGAGGGCTACGACTGCGCCGTGCGCGTCGGCGACATGCCCGACTCCAGCCTGATCTCCGTGCGGCTGGCCGACAACCGCCGCCGCTGCGTGGCCGCGCCGTCCTACCTCGCGCGCGCCGGCACGCCGCAGCAGCCGCTAGACCTGATGCGCCACGAATGCCTCACGCTCAGCTCCGAGGCCAGCCAGTCGCGCGGCTGGGCGTTCCGGGTCGATGGCGAAGTGCAGTACCTGCGCCCGCCCGGCCGGCTCGATTGCTCGGACGGCCAGGTGCTGCACGCCTGGTGCCTGCAGGGGCTGGGGCTGGCCTGGCGCAGCACCTGGGAGGTCGAGGCCGACCTGCGCGCCGGCCTGCTCGTCAGCGTGCTGGACGCGCACGCCGCACCGCCCAATGGCATCTACGCCGTGCTGCCGCATGTGCGGCATCTGCCGCTGCGGGTGCGGCTGTGGGTGGACTTCCTGAAGCACAGCTACAGCGCGCCGGGTTACTGGAGCGCCGACTGATCCACCTCCCGCCCGCGGGTTGTCGCGGCTGGCATGATCGCGGCATCGGCGGTAACAATTCACGCCTGACCTGACACAAGGAGCACTCCCATGAAGATGGACGACCAGCGCGAGAGCAGCCAGGTGGAAGACCGCCGCGGACCCGGCGGCTTCGGCGGCGGCGGTGGACTGCCCGGTGGACGCCGCGGCGTCGGGCTGGGCACGGTGGCGCTGGCCGTCGTCGCGGGCTGGGTGTTCGGCATCAACCCGCTGACCATCATCAATGTGCTGGGCGGCATGGACGGCGCCAGCGAGCCGGCGGTCGTGCAGCAACCCGCGCCCGGCACCCGCGCCGCGCCGCAGCAGGACGAGAGCACGCGCTTCATCTCCAAGGTGCTGGCCTCGACCGAGGACGCCTGGGACGGCGTGTTCCGCCAGGCCAATGCGCAGTACCAGAAACCGGTGCTGGTGCTCTACCGCGGCGCCACGCGCACGGCCTGCGGCACCGGCCAGGCGGCGATGGGGCCGTTCTACTGCCCCGGCGACTCGAAGGTCTACCTCGACCTCGACTTCTTCGACACGATGCGCCGCCAGCTCGGCGCGCCGGGCGACTTCGCGCAGGCGTATGTCGTCGCGCACGAGGTCGGCCACCACGTGCAGCACCTGATGGGCATCACCGACAAGGTCGACAGCCTGCGCGAGCGCGTCAGCGAAACGCAGGCCAACGCGCTGTCGGTGCGGCTGGAGCTGCAGGCGGACTGCTTCGCCGGTGTCTGGGCCCACAACGCCGAGCAGGCGAAAAGCTTCCTCGAAAACGGCGACCTGGAGGAGGCGATGAACGCCGCGTCACAGATCGGCGACGACACGCTGCAGCGCAACGCCGGCGCCCGCGTACGGCCGGAGAGCTTCACGCACGGCACCAGCCAGCAGCGCATGGGGTGGTTCAAGCGCGGGTTCCAGAGCGGCCAGATCGCCCAGTGCGACACCTTCCAGGCCCGCAGCCTCTGAGGACGGGACCCGGGCCGAGGCCGAACCCGCCTCAGCCCGGCGCGGCCCCGAAGCGCCACGCCACCACCGCGAAACTGCCAAACGCCAGCACGGTCGAGGCCAGGATGATGCGGGCGATGCGGCCGTTGTCGGCGCCGTAGCGTTCGGCCAGGAGCGAGACGTTGCTGGCGCTCGGCAGCGCGGCGGCCAGCACCAGCACCATCAACTGGAAGTCGCTCAGACCCAGCCCCGCCGCCTGTGCTGCCGACGCCGCCGCCCACACCAGCAGCGGGTGCACCACCAGCTTGATCAGCGCCACCGGCAGGTAGCGTCCCATCGGCATCGGCGCGCCGGGGCGGCCCTGCGTGTCCAGCCCGGAACGCCAGAGCACGGCCCCGATCGTGAACAGCGCCACCGGGCTGGCCGCGTCGGCGAGCATCGTCACCACCTTGGCCAGCGGCCCGGGCAGCGTGAACCCGGTCACAGAGGCCAGTGCACCCAGCCCGATCGACCACGGCAGCGGATTGCCCAGCGCCGCACGCATCGACCGCCCGATCGCCGCCCGCAGTGCGGCGCCGTCGCCGGCGTGGCTGGCAGCCGGGTCGTCGTGGTGCAGTTGGGCGAGGGCGATGCACAGCGAGCTGGTGACGAACAGGTCGGCCAGCACCGTCGTGATCGT
>JBEANV010000286.1:0-8329 GCA_041165285.1 Pseudomonadota bacterium
GAAGAGCCCAAAGTACCAGTATTCGCTTCGTTGCGCCCGTCCATTGAAGTTGCCGTACTTCCTCAGGCAAATCCGAATCCAATTCATAAATCTCTCGTGTTGTTGTTCAATGTAGAGGTGAAAGGCTGAAAGCGTAGGTCAACAGTGTTGAATTCTGTCGCCCAACGAATGAAAGATCCATCCCCAAGCCCGCCGCTCCTGCGCCTGAGGTTTTCCCTGCACGGTGTCAATGCCCCAGGTCGTCCAGATCTACCTCAATGGCGTTCGGCTTGTCTGCCATGCGGGCAGGGCGATCGCATCTAAATTGACGCCACTTGGCTGAGGATGAGCGACGTTGTGATCATCCTCTCAGGCAGTGTTTGAAGACAGCACATCAGAACAGCCTTCTGACAGTGCTTGAAGGGCAAGTCAATGCGTTTGGCAACAGAACGCTCACAGCATGCGCATGAATTGTCGTCAACAAGGCGCGTGAGAGACATTTAGATGCGATCGCCCTGACAACCCCCGCGCCCGATTGCAGCACCCCTTGCTGCTGATCGGCTTGCTGTTCTGACCTGATCGGAGCCCCGCCATGAAGCGTTTCCACGTCCATCTCCACGTTGATGACCTGAGCAAGAGCATCGCCTTCTATTCAAAGCTGTTCGCCGCCGAGCCGGCCCGCACCGAAGCGGACTACGCCAAGTGGATGCTCGACGATCCAGCCGTCAACTTCGCCATCTCCACCCGCGGCAGCCAGCCCGGTATCGACCACCTCGGTATCCAGACCGACAACGCAGACGAACTCGCAGCGCTGAAGGCCCGCGCCGAGGCAGCCGACATGGCGCTGCTCGACGAGGGCGCGACCAGCTGCTGCTATGCCAAGAGCGAGAAACACTGGATCACCGATCCGCAAGGCATCGCCTGGGAGCATTTCCACACGCTCGGCAACATCCCCGTGTTCCGCGAAGCACCGGCAGCAGCAGCCATCGAACCCGCCGCCGCCTGCTGCGCCCCGACGCCGCGTGGCAAGCCGATCGGCATCCCCGTCAAATCCACTGGCTCGTCCTGCTGCTGAACTGAATTGCTGCACCCGCCATGACCGTCCACCTCCTGATCCTCTGCACCCACAACTCGGCCCGCAGCGTGCTGAGCGAAGGCATGCTCAACCACCTCGCAGCGAAGCTCGGCCGCGATGTCCGTGCCCACAGCGCCGGCAGCGCGCCCTGCGGCCGGCTCAACCCGTTTGCGCTGCAGGCCTTGCACGCGGCCGGCATCGACACCTCCGCGTACCGGAGCAAGTCCTGGGACGAGTTCACCGGCCCGGACGCCCCGCCGCTGTCCATCGTCATCACCGTGTGCGACTCGGCTGCAGCCGAGACCTGCCCGGTGTTCTTCGGCGGCACGAACGGCGCCCCGCCCGTGAAGGTCCACTGGGGCTACCCGGACCCGTCGAACGCCGAAGGCGGCGACGCTGGCATGGCCCGCGCCTTCGAGCTGACCCGCCAGGCAATCGGCTACCGGATGCTGCAGTTGCTCGCACTGCCGCTGGAGACGATGGAACGTGCCGTGCTGCAGGCCGCGCTGGCCGCCATCGGCAGGAGCTGACCATGTCCCGATCCACACTGCGGCGGCACCTGGGCGCCGAAGCCCTCGGCACCGCCTTGCTGCTGGCCGTTGTCATCGGCTCCGGCGTCATGGCGGAGCGCCTTGCGGGGGGCAATGCCGCCGTCGCGCTGCTGGCCAACACGGCGGCGACGGTCGGTGGGCTGTATGTCCTGATCGAGGTGTTCGGTCCCGTCAGCGGCGCGCACTTCAACCCCGCCGTCAGCGCCGTGATGGCGTGGCGTGGCGGGTTGCCGGCTGCGTGGCTGTTGCCTTGCGTGGTGGCACAACTGGTCGGTGCGGTGGCCGGCGCCTGGCTGGCCCACGGCATGTTCGAGCTGCCGCTGTTGCAGTGGTCCACCAAGGTGCGCCCCGGCCCCGGCCAGTGGCTGGCAGAAGCGGTTGCCACGGCGGGGCTGCTGCTGGTGATCCTGCGTGCAGGGCCGGGCAAGGCGTCGTCGCTGGTGGCCGCCTACATCGGCGCGGCCTACTGGTTCACGGCCTCGACCTCGTTCGCCAACCCGGCCGCGGCCTTCGGCCGGATGTGGAGCGACACCTTCGCCGGCATCGCACCTGCAAGCGTGCCGGGCTTCATCGCAGCGCAGTGTGCCGGTGCCACGCTGGGGGTGCTGATCGACCGGTGGCTCGGCCCCCCGCAGGCCGCGCCGCTCAGCGGCAATCCACCACCTTGAACTCCACGCGCCGGTCCACGGCGTCCTTCAGGTCGTCGCTGCCGGTGCCGACCAGGTTGTCGCGCCAGGCCACGCCGGTCGTCTCGACACGGCGGGCCAGCGCGGGATTGGCGGCTTCAAGCTGTTCGCGCACGGCGGCGGCGCGCTGGGCGGACAGCGTGAGGTTGTAGTCCAGCGCCCCGGTGCGGCTGGAATGGCCGACCACCTGCAGGCAGGATGGCGCCTCGCCCGCCTGCCGGGCGATCTCGCGCAGCCAGTCGGGATAGGCCTTGCTGATGGCGGGGTCGGCGATGTAGTCGGTCTTGCCCGGCGCGAACAGCAGCTTCACGCCCATCGCACGGGTCTTCAGGCCCAGCGCAACGATGCGAGCGAAGGCGTCACGCGACTCGGCCTCCCGGCCCGAGCGGACCGAGGCCAGGTAGGTGCCGACCAGCGCCTGCATCGTGTCGGCACCCGGCAGCGTCGCGGCCGAGCGGTACAGCGCCAGCGCCCGGTCGTAGCTGCCGGCGCTGTAGGCCGAGCCGGCCTCGTCCAGGCGTGCGATCGGTACCGTGCGGTCACGTTCCGACAAACCCGAGGCGCCAGGCGCAGGCGCCGCACCCGGGTCCGCGGCCATCAGCGCGAAGGGACTTTCGCGGAAGAACGCCACCGGCGTGCCGTCCAGCGTGCTGTCGGCGACCGAGGCTTCGCTGCGCGCCAGCGTGCGGCCGTCCTTCAGGCTGACGAAGCGCAGGTCGAGTTTCAGGCGGTCGGTGGCGCGGCGACCATCCGGCAGCACCGCAGCGGTCAATGTCGTGTCCAGGCGCACATCGCTGACCGCCGCGGCAGCCGCCGTGAACGGCACCAGCTCCAGCCCCCGGTGCTGGCTCTTCAGATGCACGGCGACCAGCTCGCGCACACGCACCGTGGTCGCCGTCTGCTGCCGGCTGCCGGCGTCGAGCACCGGCGCCACGTAGACCAGCGTCGAGCGGTTCAGGAAGCGCGACAGGCCGCGCTGGTCCTCCATGCGGCGCACGGCATCGTCGGCGGCCATGCTCACCGCCTTCGCCAGCGGCAGATCGGTGGTGATGGCGGGCGGCGGCGCGGCGCTGCAGCCGGCCAGCACCAGCCATGCGACGAAGGCGAGACGGAGAAGGTGGCGGGGTGGCATCTGAGGACGGCTCCTGGGTCAGGTCAGTGGGGGATGGGCATCGGACTCACTCGCCGTCACTCGCAGGCGGGGTTGCGCTCTCGCTCGGTGCCGGTCAGCTCCAGCGAGCGGCGGCGCAGCCAGTCGATGCAGGCGTCAGAGGTTTTTTTCTTGCCGGCCGCGGCGGTCTGGATCGGCGGCGGTGGTGCAGGTGCAGGTGCCGGGACGCGGCTGGCCGCAGCGGCCGGCGAACGGACACGCTTGGGCGCTTCGGCGGCGCGCACCGGTGTTGGCGGCGGCGGTTCGGGCGCGGCGGCAGGCGGCGGCGCGTTGACCACGGCCGGCGCCACCTTCACCGGCTCGGCCACCGTCACCGGCTCGGCCGCCTCGGCTGTCACCGCCTCGGGTGGCGCCGGCTCCCGGTTGATCCACAGCACCGAAAACACCGCCGAAAACGACACCAGCAGGCCGACCAGCGTCACCACGCTGGTGCGGTCCCGCGTTGCGGGCGCAGGCGGGGGCGCAGGCGGCGGCGGGGCCACGACCGGCTTCGGCTCAGCGATGACCGGTGCGTGGCGCTCGGACCAGCCCAGCGCCATGCGCAGCGCGGCAACGCTGCCGAGGCGGTCCGCCGGCTTGAGCGCCAGCGCGCTGCGCAGCGCGCGGCGGCGCAGCGGGTCCGGCTCGACCCGCTCCAGCTCGGCCCAGCAGCCGGGTGCATCGGCCTGGCGGCGCGACAGGCTGGGCGGCGCCGAGCCGGTGAGCAGCCAGTGGGCGAGCGCGGCAATGCCGTGGACATCGGTCCAGGGGCCGGTGGTCAGACCCGCGGCCCGGCCGGCGTCGGTCTGTTCCAGCGCCAGCCAGGGCGACAGCGGCTGGCGGCTCGGGTCGGTGTCCGGCAGCGGCAGGCACCAGCCGCCGCTGTCCAGCACCCGCACCCGCTCCGGCGTCAGGCTGCCGTGCAGCTCGCCGAGGCGGTGCAGCGGCTCGACGGCGCTGCAGCAGGCGTGCAGCCCGGCGTCCACGGTGGCGCGGTCCGGCCGGCCGGGGCCGTCCTCGACCACCTGACGCAGGGTGCGGCCGGTGGTTGGCGTCAGGCAGACCCAGGCCGTGCCGTTGGCCTGCCCCCGCGCCTCGATGCGCACCAGCACCGAATGGCCCAGCCGGGCCAGCTCGGCCGAGCGCCCGGCCTGCTCCCAGTGGCCGGTCAGGCGGGTCCACCGGGCAAGCCAGTCCTGGAAATCGGCCTCGGCACCGGCCAGCGGCACCACCTGCGCGCCAACCCGCACGACCAGCCCGACCGGGCAGCCCTCGCGGATCGTCACCGCGCGGCCGCCGTCGCGCTCTTCGGCGGCGTAGTCGAAGCCGTCCAGGTCTTCGTCCAGACAGGCACCAAGCTGGTAGTGGCCCAGACAAGCGCCTGCCGGGAGCGGGGTCGGAACGGCGGGAATGGCGTAATGGGATGACATGAGCGGCTGGATTATGGAAACAATGCCCCGATCTGACCTTGCGCATGGGACGTTTTCACACGCCGGCTTCAGCATTGGCAAAGTTTCGAAGGGATTCCCGCAATGAAAGAAGTGATCGACACCACAGTCGCCGATGCGCTGAACCAGGACTGCCACTGCCTGACGCTCGACCCCGCCGCCCTGGCCCGCGCGCTGGACGCCGAACTCGGCACCCCGGGCCTGTCCACCGAGGTGCGCGAACGCTGTCCCACCGTTTTTGCCGCGCAACCGGTGTTCGTGGCCGCCAACCACCTGCGGCGCATGGCCGAGGTGGTGCGTGCGGTCGACTCGGTCGTTGCCCTGCCTGCCTGGCATGAACGGGTGCTGGCCGCTGCCCCCGAGACCGCCCGCGTGGCGCTGGCACCCGGCCAGTCCCTGCCGCGCAGCGTCTTTTTCGGCCATGACTTCCACCTTGACCGCGACCAGCTCGGCCTGATCGAGGTCAACACCAATGCCGGCGGCGCCCTGCTGAACGCCGTGCTGGCCCGCGCCCAACGGACCTGCTGTCCGGAGACGGCCCCGCTGGTGCCGACGCGGGTCCACGCCGAGGCCTTCGAAGCGGCCATCGTCGCCATGTTCCGCGCCGAGTGGGCGCACACCGGCCGCACCGCGCCACTGCGCACCATCGCCATCGTGGACGAGGCGCCCGAGACCCAATACCTGCACGCCGAGTTCCTGCTCTTCCAGCGGCTCTTCGCCCGCCACGGCGTGCATGCCGTCATCACCGATCCGGCCGTGCTGGACTGGCGCGCCGGCCGCCTCTGGCACGGCGACACCGCGATCGACCTCGTCTACAACCGGCTGACCGATTTCTACTTCGACCAGCCCGCCAGCGCGGCGCTGCGCCAGGCGTGGATGACCCAGACCGCCGTCGTCACGCCGCACCCGCAGGCCCACGCCCTCTACGCCGACAAGCGCCACCTCGCCGTCTTCAGCGACGAGGCGGAACTGGTCGCGCTGGGCGTGCCGCCGGCGACGCGGGCGCTGTTGCTGGCGCATGTGCCACGCACCGAGGTAGTCCTGACCGCCAGTGCCGAGCGGCTCTGGGCGGCGCGGCGCGGGCTGTTCTTCAAACCGGCGGGCGGCTTCGGCAGCCGTGCGGCGTGGCGCGGCGACAAGCTCACCCGGCGCGTCTGGGACGAGATCACCGCCCGCGACGGCGACTACGTGGCACAGGCCATTGCCACTCCCGGCCAGCGCCAGCTTCGGGCCGAGGACGCCCGGAACCAGATGAAGTTCGACCTGCGCGCCTACGCCTATGACACGCAGGTGCAGTGGGTCGCGGCGCGGCTGTACCAGGGACAGACCACCAACTTTCGCACCCCGGGGGGCGGGTTTGCGCCGGTCTACAGCACCTGCTGAACCGGACCTGATCCGGGCCGGCCAAGCCGTACTTCAGTCGGGGAACACGGGCTGTGCGGCGCCACAGAATCACGGCATGAACTCCGCCCTTTCGTCCCCGCACCGCTTCGCCAGCTCCGGCCGCGAAGCCTCGCCCGCCCGGGCTTGCGGGCGGCGCTCGCTGCACACGCGCCGCTACGTGACCTCGCTCATCCACCTGGCCAGGACGATGGACATCCACGCCATCGAGCGCCTGCGCCAGCGCGCACGGCGGTCCGGCCGCGGCGCCGTGCTCGGGCTGAACGCCCTCACCGAAACGCTGGTCCTGCCGACGCCGGAACTCGGTCTGCCGCACCCGCCCGCGGCACCCCGCTGACACCGCATCACGGACACTGCGCCGCAGTGCGCACCCGCGGCAGCACCTGTGTGCGGTAGCAGCCCTGCATGTTCGGCGTGGTGCAGTCCGACGCCTTGGTGCCAGACCAGTAATTGCAGAAGAGGTTGCCGCCCGCCCGGGCACAGCCAAGGTAGCGCACGTCCTTCCAGATCAGCGCCGTGAAGTGGCCAGCGGCGCCGGATGCGTCGTCCGGCCGGTAGCCGGACACCTCGCCGTACCAGGCCCGCACCGCATCGGCGCCCGTGGGCACCTCCGACGAGCCATACAGGTTTTCGCCCAGCGGACCGATCGGGGCGTTGTAGGCATCGCTGTGCGCGAACCCGCCGCGGCTGACCCAGTTGCGGGCGTAGGCCGCGACCCCCTCGTGCCAGACCAGCGGCGGCGCACCGTGCAGGCAGCGCACCTGGTTGTGGGCGCGCAGGATGTCCCGGGCAAACGCATCGTTGCCCGCCTCGCCCGGCCGGGCTGGTACGGCCGGCGCTTGCGCGGCGGGCGCTGCTTGCGCACCGGCAGGTGTGCCGTCACAGGACTCCGTGAGCATGGAGAGTGGCAGCGTGCCACTGCCGCTCATGTTGCCTTCGCGCCAGCGGTAGGACGCCTGACCATCGCCCGTGCGGACAAGGGTGACGCAGCGGTCGTCGACCAGGTAGCGCTCGCCGGCCCTGGGCGCCGCGGTGGCGGCCGTGCAGGCGAAGGCGAGAGCGGACAACAGGGACAGGGACAGGGTCAGGAACGGAACGCGCATCTCGAACTCCTCCGCCAATGGACTGGCTGCGGGCATCTTCAGCCCTAATACCCCTGGATCGCGTGAAATCGTACCGGCTCATCCTCAAGACTACGGACTGCAGGACGACACCGCCAGCCTGACCCGTTCGGGCAAGCTCGCCAAGTACCGCAACGTCGTGCGCCAGCACCGCGCTGGCCAAGACTGGCCAGTGGAACATCGTCGAGTACCACACCTTCGTCTGGAAAACCAACGACCTGCGGGGCATCACGGCGGGTGACGACGGCCGGCCAACCCGCATGGCCCATGACGACTACCTGCCCACCAGCAACCCGGGCGGCACGCTGGGTGTCTTCCTCTACGCCGACACCAAGGCCACGGTCGCGGCCGGTGGCGCAGCCTGGGACCGCGGCAACCGCGGCCCGATCACGGCCCTGTCCAAGCACCACGTCGCCTGCGACGCCAACACCGTGTTCGCCTACTACTCGCGCGGTGGCTACATCTACAGCGAAACCGACGAGGTGCTGCGGGTGGACGGCGTGGTGCTGCACCAGGCGACGCAGGCGCTGCCACGCTTCGACCAGGTCCGCCGCTGGGCGACGTGGTTCCCGGCGATGGGCGTGGACATCGGCGTGCCGGATATCTGGCGGCGCCACTACCCGCTGGCCGCGAATGGCAGCGTCGGTCACCAGCGTGCGCTTGCGGGCGGGGGAAGGGGCGATTCTGCTGAAGAATCCGCGCTGCGCAGGTTCACCACCGATCAGCAGCACGTCGTACACCAGGTCCGACATCGCCAGCTTCGTATCGTTATCGTGGTCGCCCTCATCGGGCCCCACAAAGGCCAATGGGCTAGCTCCTTGTGAGAGCTAACCCATTGAATTCATTGGTCGGGACGGTGGGATTCGAACTCACGACCCCTTGCACCCCATGCAAGTGCGCTACCAGGCTGCGCTACGC
>JBEANV010000287.1:0-4497 GCA_041165285.1 Pseudomonadota bacterium
ACCGTCCTCGTCAGCGAGGTCGGCCCCCGAGACGGACTGCAGAGCGTGCAGGCCGTGATGTCTACCGCGCACAAGCGCGCCTGGATCGATGCGCTGCACGCCAGCGGCCTGCGCGAGATCGAGGTCGGCTCGTTCGTGCCGGCGCGTACGCTGCCGCAGATGGCGGATGTCGCCGAGGTGGTGCGCCATGCGACCGCTCTGCCCGGCTGGGTCGTGATGGCGCTGGTGCCGAACCTGCGGGGGGCGGTGGCGGCGCTGGAGGCCGGTATTCACAAGCTGACGATCCCCGTGTCGGCCAGCGAAGCGCATTCGCTGGCCAACGTGCGCCGCAGCCGGGTCGAGATGGTGGCGGTGGTGCGCGAGGTCGTGGCGCTGCGGGATGCGGTGGCGCCGGGGGTACTGGTCGAGATCGGGATGTCCACGGCGTTCGGCTGCACGCTCCAGGGCGCGGTGTCGGACGACGCGGTGGTCTGGCTGGCGGAGCAGCTCGCGGCGGCGGGCGTGGACGAGATCGGAGTGTCCGACACCACCGGCATGGCCAACCCGGCCCAGGTGCGGCGACTGTTCCAGAAGGTGCGCGCCGCGATTGGCGACAAGACCGGCTCGGCGCACATGCACAACACGCGGGGACTGGGGCTGGCGAACTGCCTCGCCGCTCATGACGTGGGCGTGCGGACGTTTGATGCGTCGCTCGGCGGGCTGGGCGGCTGCCCCTATGCGCCGGGAGCTTCGGGGAATGTCGTGACCGAGGACCTGGTGTTCATGTTCGAGGCGATGGGCGTGGACACCGGGGTGGACCTCGGGCGGCTGATCGCGGCAAGGGAGGCGCTGAAGGCAGGGCTGCCGGGGGAGGCGCTGTACGGGATGACGCCGGAGGCGGGGCTGCCCAAGGGATTTGCCGGGCGCCGCACCGCCTGATCAGAACGCCCAAGCCGCCAACTCGAAGTAGTCGAATCCCCCGCTGCGCCCACCCAGGCACGCCCCGAGGAAGTCCTCGACCCGCCGCTCCGCCCGCAGCCGCTGCCCCCAGCTCCACGAGCGCGACAGGTGCCCCGCCCCGGACAGCAGCAGGTACTCCACCGGCTGCCCCCGCGCCCGCATCGCGTTGACCACCGTGTCCGACTGGTCCTGCCGCACGCGCACGTCATTGGCGGTCTGGATCACCAGCAGCGGCTTGGTGATCGCCGCCGTGCGGTGAACCGGCGACTTGGCCTGCATCACCTCGCGCTCGACCGGGACCGCCGGGTTGCCGACGTAGCGGTGCCAGATCTGCATGTTCGGCTCCCAGTATGGCGGCACGTTCTCCACCAGCGACACCAGGTCCGACACGCCCACCGTGTCCACGCCGCAGGCGAACCGCTCCGGCGTGAACGTCAGCCCCACCAGCGTCGCATACCCGCCGTAGCTCGCACCCATGATCGCCACGCGCTGCGGATCGGCCACGCCTTGCGCCACCGCCCAGTCCACGGCGTCGAGCAGATCCTCGTGCATCTTGCCGGCGAACTCGCCCACGGCGGCGAGCTGGTGGCGCCGGCCGTAGCCGGTCGAGCCGCGGTAGTTGACCTGCAGCACCGCATACCCCCGGTTGGCGAGGAACTGCATGTTGCCCATGCCGTTGTCCCAGTAGTCCCGCGCCCACGGCCCGCCGTGAACATGCAGCACCATCGGCCCCGGCGGGCGGCGCTCGTGGCCCGGCGGCAGCGTCAGATAGCCATGCAGCGGCAGACCATCCCGCGCCGTGAACTGCACCGGCCGCGTCACGGCGAGTTGCCCGCGGTAGGCGTTGGCGGTGCCCTGCCCCAGCTCGGTGACACGCCCGCTGCGCCGATCGAGCAACAGGTAACGGCGCTCGGTGTCGGTGTCCGCCAGCACGGTGAGCAAGCGCTCGTCCTGGCTGACGCTCAGCAGCCCCAGCCGGCGCGGGCGCTCGGGAAAGAAGCGGTCGAGATCCCGTGCCCACTCGGCGTCGAGCGGATGGATGCGCTGATGCCCCGGATGCGACAGCACCGCCAGCGGCTCGCCCGTGCCACGGCGCAGCCAGACCCAGTCGATGTCCACGTCCGGATCGTCCTGCACCACCCGCTGCTGCCCGGTCGCCACGTCCAGATGCACCAGCGCCCGTCGTTCGCGCCCCTGGTTGGTGACGAGGTAGAAGCCGCGCCGCTGCGCATCCGGCCCGACCACCGTCACGAGGTCGTCGGCGTGCCAGCGCAGCACCTCGCGGGCCTCGGCCATGTCGGTGAACGAGGCGTACAGGCTGATCGATTCACCCTGCTTGCGCACGACGCCCACCACCTGCCCTGCCCGGTTGGTCACGACGCCGAGCGCATCGCCGGGGTTGCGCTGCACCAGCGTTTCCCGGCCCGTCTCGATGTTCAGCCGGTAGAGGTCGAACAGCCGCCGGTCACGCCGGTTGTGCAGCACCAGGACGTGTTTCGGATCGTCCTCCAGCACCTGTTGAAGATGCACCGCCACGCCCGGAAACGGCGTCAGATCCCGCGCCCGAGGCTCGCTGGCCAGCGTGTCGAGCGCCATCAGGTGGTAGTTCTCGTTGCCGCCCTGGTCGCGGCTGAACAGCACATGCCGACTGTCCTGCGCCCACCGAAACCCGCCCAGCCCAGGCGCCACCACGCGGTCCACGCCGGTCGGCTGGCCGTCCGCATCGACCGGGCGGACGAACAGCGCCGGGCCGGTGCCGTACACCCCGATCCAGCCGAGCTGCCGGCCATCGGGCGAGAGCTGGTAATCGCCGGAGGCGCGCGTGTTGGCGAAGAACTCGCGGGCGGGGATCAGCGGCGGCAGCGTATCGCCCTGCAAGGCAGGGTGCTTCGGCGCGATGGCGCAGCCGGCTTGCAGCACCACCAGCAACCACGGAAGGCACCAGTTCAGCCAACGGAAACGGGCCATGGTCTGCATGGAAACCTCTCTGGTGCGCTCAATTGCGCTCAGGTGGACGGATTGCGCAAAGCCCGCGCGTGGTGCGCCACATGGTCCTCGACGACGCTGGCGATGAAGTAATACCCGTGGTCGTACCCCGCGTGCCGCCGCAGCGTCAGCGGCTGGCCGACCGACGCACACGCCGCCTCGAACGCTTCCGGGTGCAACTGCTCGGCGAGAAACTTGTCCGCCAGCCCCTGGTCGATCAGGATGCCTTCGGGGTATGGCGCGCCCTCCTGCCGCGCCATCAGCACGCTCGCGTCGTGGTCACCCCAGGTCGATGTGTCTTGCCCCAGGTAGCCGGCGAACGCTTTCCGGCCCCACGGGCACTGCGTCGGCGCACAGATCGGGGCAAACGCTGACACGCTCGCGAAGCGCCCCGGATGCCGCAGCGCCAGCGTCAGCGCACCGTGCCCACCCATCGAGTGCCCCGACAGGCCGAGGCGCCGACCGTCCAGCCCGAACTGCGCCGCCACCGCCGGGATCAGCTCGCGCAGCAGGTAGCTTTCCATGCGCCAGTGGCCGGCCCACGGTGGCTGCGTGGCATCGAGGTAGAAGCCCGCGCCGACGCCAAAGTCCCAGTGCTCTGCCTCGCCGATCAGGCCAGCACCTCGCGGGCTGGTGTCGGGCATCAGCAGCGCCAGCCCGTGTGCCGCCGCCGCACGCTGGGCGCCGGCCTTCATCGCGAAGGTCTCTTCGGTGCAGGTCAGCCCCGCCAGAAAGGTCAGCAGCGGCAGGGCCTCACCTGCCAGCGCCTGCTTCGGCAGGAACAGCGCGAACCGCATCGGCAGGCCGATCTCCCGCGACACATGGCGATAGAACCGCTGCACGCCGCCGAAGCAGCCATGTTCGCCGACGAGTTCCAGTCCGTCGATCATGCTCAGAACTCCACCACCGAGCGGATCGACTCGCCGCTCTTCATCAGCTCGAAGCCGCGGTTGATGTCTTCCAGCTTCAGCTTGTGGGTGATCAGATCGTCGATGTTGAGCTTGCCGTCCATGTACCAGTCCACGATCTTCGGCACGTCCGTCCGACCGCGGGCGCCGCCGAACGCCGAGCCTTCCCACTTGCGCCCGGTGACGAGCTGGAACGGCCGGGTCGAGATCTCCGCGCCGGCTTCCGCGACGCCGATGATGATGCTGCGGCCCCAGCCCTTGTGCGTGCATTCCAGCGCCTGCCGCATCACCTTGGTGTTGCCGATGCACTCGAAGCTGTAGTCGGCGCCGCCGTCGGTGAGCTGCACGATCGCGTCCACGAGGTTGCCGCCGGCCGCCTCGATGTCCTTCGGGTTCAGGAAGTGCGTCATGCCGAACTTGCGCGCCATGGCTTCACGCGCCGGGTTCAGGTCCACGCCGATGATCTTGTCGGCGCCGACCATCTTCGCCCCCTGGATCACGTTCAGCCCGATCCCGCCCAGCCCGAAGACGACCACGTTCGCGCCCGCCTCGACCTTGGCCGTGAACAGCACCGCGCCCACGCCGGTCGTCACGCCGCAGCCGATGTAGCAGACCTTGTCGAACGGCGCGTCCGGGCGGATCTTGGCCAGCGCGATCTCGGGCA
>JBEANV010000288.1:0-4352 GCA_041165285.1 Pseudomonadota bacterium
CCGGCGAGGAATTTTCCGGCGTCTTCGAAGAGGGCATTCATAGGGGCGGGATTGTCGCCGATGGCGGCTGGCCCCGTGGTCGATCAAGTCGCCGTCGGCTCAGTCGGGCTGCCATAGAGCCGGAACGTCCGCCGCCCCGCTCCCTTGGCGGCGTAGAGCGCCATGTCGGCATGCTTGAGCAGCGTGCTGGCGTCGCGGCCGTGCTCGGGATGCAGCGCGATGCCGATCGAAGCGGAGACCTGCACGGGCGGCCGGTCCCCGTCGAGGTGGAAGGGCTGCTCCAGCGCCTGGATGATGCACAGCGCGAGCCGCTGGGGCGCGCGCGCGGGACCACCGGCATGGGCGATCAGCACGAACTCGTCGCCGCCGAGCCGCGTCACGTCCTCCCGGCGGCCGACCAGCCGGGTCAGCCGCTCGGCCGCCTCCTGCAGCAGCGCATCTCCGATGTCGTGGCCGCGCTGGTCGTTGACCTGCTTGAAGCCGTCGAGGTCGAGGAACAGCAGCGCCCAATCCTCGCCCGGTTGCTTCGACAGGCGATGCGACAGCATCCGCATCAGGCAGCCCCGGTTGGGCAGGCCGGTGAGCGGGTCGCTGTCCGCGGCGTGCTCGGCCTGCTCCTTGGCCCGGTGCAGCACCTCGTGGTGCCGGGCCACCGAGCGGGCGGTGTGGTCGAAGACGTGTTCCAGTGCGTCGAGTTCGCAGCTACCCAGCGCGAATCGCGCAGCGGGGCGCAAGGCGCTCACGTGTATCTCGCCAGTGATGTCGCGGGCCAGGCGCTCGGCCTGGGTGCGGATCTGGTGCAGCCGGCGCCCCAGTGTCGTCGCGAACAAGCCAGCTGCCACGATCGCCAGCCCGAACATCGTGATGGCCGAACGCGTGGCCTCGCGGGCCGCGGCGACCACATGGGCCTGCGCCGCCTGGGCATCGCCCTGGACGATCAGCACGAAGGTCTCGTCACCCAGCCGCACGGGCACGTACTGGCGCAGGTCGTCGTGTGCCAGGTCGAACACGAGCACGGGCTGGCGCTCGAACAGCGCCTGTTCGAGCGGCTGCTGGTGCAGCGCCGAGGTCATCCGGAACCGGTCGGACGAACGCGCCACGACCCCGAGGGGCGTGGCGATGGCCAGTTCGACCGTGCTGTCGTGCGCAATGCGCTCGGCGAACGGGTTGTCGAAGCGTGTGCCGGCCATGACCACTCCCACCACGCGCGCGTCGTCGTCCGCCACCGGGACGATCGAGCGCACGATCAGGCCACCGCTGGCCTCCTTGGCGGTCTGCAGCATCGCCTCGCCGGCCAGCGCCTCGGTGACGCCCCACACCGCGGCCTTGATGCCGCGCACAGCCGTGGCCGGGGCGCGGTGGATGATCACGCGGCGGCGGTCGATCAGGTCGAGTGTCGAGAGACCGGCGCTGTCGAAAACCGCCTCCATTTCTTTCTGGGCAGCGTCCAGCGCGTTTGGCGAAGGGGTGTCCTGCAGGGCTCCGCGCAGGCCTGGATGGCGGGCCAGCGCCTGTGCCGTGCTGACCAGTACCCGCGACTCGGCCTCGATGCGCGCCCGCGCCACCAGCGCGGCGCCGATCAGGTGCTCGCTCTCGGATTGGCGGATCAGGGCCTGCGCCGAATCCACGTAGGCCCGGTAGCTCGACCCGATGACGACCACCGCCAGCGCGCTGACGAATGCCAGCACCTGGAGGCCGATCGGGAAGCGCCGCAACCACCGGTGCCGGCCGCCACCAGACCGTCCCGGGGCGCCGGGTAAGCCTTCGCCATGGTCACGGCGCACGACCGGCAGCAGCGAAACGGTCATTTCGGCTGGACGCGGGGCACGGCGATCTGCAGCCGGCGCAGCACCTGTGCGCCCTCGGCCGACGTGACGAAGCCCAGGAAGCGCCGCATGTCCTCGTTGAGCAGCGGCTCCTTGTAGGCCAGCACGTGCTCGACCTTCATCGGGTAGCGGCCGCTGGCGACCGCGTCGGCGCTGGCGGCCACGCCGTTGAAGCTCAGCGCCCGGATCGTGTCGTCGTTGACGCCCGAGGTCGACAGCGTCATCCAGCCGAGCGCCGTGCGGTAGCGCGTCAGCCCGACGCGCATGTCGGTGTCCGAGTTCGCCAGCTTGGCCGAAGCGGAGAATTTCACCTGTGCAAAGGCCGGGATGTGGCGGCGCAGCGCCTGGTGGGCGATTTCGGTGGCTTCCCGGTAGAACACCAGCACAGGCGCCGACGGGCCACCCACGGTCTCCCAGTCATCGCTGGTGCCGCTGAACAGCGCCAGCGCTTGCGCTTCGGTGAGGTTGTCGACCGACACGTCGCGGCCGGCCACGAACACCACCGCGTCGGCGCCGTAGACCACCTGCTGCAGCCCGCCGCTGCGCAACTCGTCCTCGGTGAGTCGGCGCGCCAGCCGTGCGACCGACGCCTCGCCCGATTGCAGGGCACGCAGGCCGCCGGCGATGCCGACGCTGGGTGGCACTTCGATGACGCTGCCGGGCCGCTGGCGCGTGAACTCCGCAGCCAGGGCGCGCAGGCCGATTTCCGGCGGTCCGGCGCCCGGGATGACGGTGGTGGTTGCCGCCCCCGCCAGACCCGCCCACAGTATTCCCAGGAGGGCCGCTACCCGCCGAACGCCCGCCAATTCGCCTGCTTGTCGCATATCTGAAAACGCTCCTGTTTCGCCGTGGTCCGGAGCCGATGCACACCAGACCGCGTCTCAGGCGTTATCGGAGGTGGGCGCGTGAAACTGAGACAGGCGCGGGTGTCAGACGGTCAACCCCCCCGCCACTTCCAGCACCGCCCCATTGACATAGCTCGCCTCGTCGCTCGCCAGGAACGCATACACATGGGCGATCTCCTCCGGCGTGCCCAGCCGGCGCAGTGGCACCTCGGCGCGCATCCCGTCGAGCACCTTGTCGGGGATCGTCGCGAGGATCGGCGTCTCGATGAAACCCGGCGCCACCGCGTTGACGCGGATGCCCTTCGGCCCGAGTTCGCGGCTCCAGGTCTTGGTGAAGCCGATGACGCCGAACTTGCTGGCAGCGTAGTTGGTCTGGCCGAAGTTGCCATAGATGCCGACCACCGAGCTGGCGTTGAGGATCACGCCCGAACCTTGTTCCACCATCGTGTCCGTCACCGCCTGCGCACAGTGGAAGACGGCGCGCAGGTTCACGTCGATCACCGCGTCGAACTGCTCGATGGTCATCTTCTGCAACCGGGCGTCGCGGGTGATGCCGGCATTGTTGACCAGCACGTCGATGCGGCCGAACTGCGCTTTCACGGCGGCCACCATCGCATCGACCGCCGCCCGGTCGGTGACGTTGACCGCGAAGCCCGCCGCCTGCGCACCGGCCGCGCGGCACTGCGCGACGGCGGCGTCCACCGCCTCCGGCTGCATGTCGCAGACGATGACGACCGCGCCTTCGCGGGCGAACTTCAGTGCGGTGGCCAGGCCGATGCCCTGGGCGGCGCCGGTGATGATCGAAACCTTGTTCTTCAGTCGCATGGAGCGTCTCTCTCGTTTTCGGGGTCAGTCCAGTGCCAGGAACCGGCGCATGGCCGGCAGGTGGTCGTCGAAATCGCTGAGCGCGTGGTCGCCGCCATCGAGCAAGTGCAGTGCGGTCGCTGCGTAGCGGGCCGACATCTCGCGCCAGTCCAGCACTTCGTCGCCCTTGGCGACCCAGACTTGATAGCGGGATGGCGTACGCAGCGGCCCCGGTGCCATCGCGCGCAATTCGTCCACGAACTCCGCGCGGAAGTAGAAGCGGTCCGTCGGGTCGTGCCACGACGTCAGCTCGCCGATGTACTTGGCCAGATCGCGCGCCGGCTCGACGGCCGGGTTGACCAGCACGGCGCGGCAGCCGTGGGCCTCGGTGACCACGGTGGCGTAGAAACCGCCGAGCGAGCTGCCCATCACGGCGCGGGTGTCGGCGGGCCAGTCGCGGGTGCCGGCTTCGATCAGCGCCAGGGCCTCGGCGGGCGAGGGCGGCAGTTGCGGGCACCACCACGTCAGGTCCGGCCGGTGCGCGGCGACCCAGGCCGCCATCTTCTGCGCCTTCATCGACTGCGGCGAGGAGCGGAAGCCGTGCAGGTAGAGCAGGTGGGTCGTGCGGGCCGCGTGGGACATGGGTTCAGGTGCCCTGCGGGCGCAGGAGGTGATTCAGCGCACGCCCCTGGCGGTCGCGGTAGACATGGAAATCCGAATCGATGGAGAGAATGTCCCGGATGCGCAGCCGTGCGGCGGCTTCGGCGATCGAGGCATCGGCCAGATCCAGTGGCAGGTCGGCGAAACGCTGGCAGATGTGCAACACCTCGCCCAGCGACTCGGCCTGAGGTTGGTCCACCTCCACGCCGCCCCGCTG
>JBEANV010000289.1:0-5931 GCA_041165285.1 Pseudomonadota bacterium
CGACGGCGACACCGTCATCTACGTGACCGGCGACCAGGGCCAGTCCACCGGCCGCGAGCGCCGCGAAGGCTTCCTGCAAGGGCTGAACGCCAAGCGCAAGAACGTCAAGGTCGTCGATGTCCCGACGACATGGGACCAGACGATGGCCCAGAACGGCGTCGAAGCCGCGCTGCGCACCAACCCGGGCGCCAAGGTCATCGCCTGCGCCTGGGACGGCGGCGCGCTCGGTGCCAAGGCCGCGATGCTGTCGGCGGGCCTGAAGCCCGGCTCGGTCAAGATCGCCGGCTTCGACGGCTCGCCCGGCGGCCTGGACATGATGAAGGACGGCTGGCAGCAAGCCAACGCCGCCCAGATGCTGGCCAAGATCGGCGCCGTCGGCGTGGAAACCGCGATTGCCGCCGCCAACGGCAAGAAGGTCGATGCCCGCATCGACACCGGCAGCTTCCTGGTCCTGCCGTCCAACGTGGACCAGTTCGCCAAGGACTCCGGCGTTGGCCAGTTCATGAAGAAGAAGTGATCGGCTGAGCCGGTGGCGCAACGGCCGGGCCTCCGAGGTCCGGCCGTTGCTGTTTCCGAGCCTTGAAACCTGACTGAAACTCGCCTTGCAACGCGGACAAAGAGCTATGCGCTACATCACACGACAAGAGTGGTACGGGGCCTTGGTCGCCGTGCTGGTGCTGGGGGTGTTCCTCTCGGTGGCCTCGCCGTTTTTCCTGAGCGGCCGTAACCTGAGCAACATCCTGGTGCAGGCGTCGGTGATCGCGCTGCTCGCCGGCGGGCAGACCTTCGTGATCCTGACCGGCGGCGTCGATCTGGCCGTGGGCGCGCTGACCGCGCTGGCCGGGGCGGTGGCCGGCTACATGATGGTCAAGCTGGGCATCAATCCCTATCTGGCGATTCTGGCCGCCTTCGGCATCGGCGCCGCAGTGGGTCTCTTCAACGGTTATCTCGTCGCCTTCGTCGGCATTCCGGCGTTCATCGTGACGCTGGGTGGCCTGACGCTGTGGCGCGGCCTGGCGTTCGAGTCCACGGGTGGCTTCGACATGGCCGGCCTGCCCGAGCCCTTCCCCTTCATCGGCAACGGCGAGTTGCTCGGCATCCCCATGCCGATCGTCGTGATGGCGGTGTTCTACGGCGTGATGGGCTTCATCCTGTCGAGCACCAAGCTCGGCCGCTACGTCTACGCCATCGGCTCCAACGAGATGGGCGCGCGCCAGGTCGGCATCAACATCCGCTGGTACAAGCTGGGCGTCTATCTGGTGTCGGGGCTGTCGTGCGCGCTGGCGGCGATCGTGCTGATGGGCCGCATGGACTCGTCGAGCGGCAAGATGGCGCAGATGTTCGAGCTGGACGCGATCGCCGCCGTGATCCTGGGCGGCACCTCGCTGTTCGGCGGGCGCGGCAGCCTGTGGGGCAGCCTGCTGGGCGCCATCCTGATCGGCATGATCCGCAACGGCATGAACCTGCTGGAGGTCTCGCAGTTCAAGCAGATGATGGCCATCGGCGCGGTGGTGATCATCGCGGTGTGGATCGACGTGATCCGGCGCAAGCGGCTGCTGCGAAAATAAGGCCATGCCCCAGCCGTTCCATCTCTACCTCGACAGCGCCGACCTCGGCGCGCTACGCCAATGCCTGCCGCACCCGGTGGTGCATGGCGTGACCACCAACCCGACGCTGCTCAAGCGGGCCGGCGTCACCTGGGAGGCGCTGCCGGGACTGCTGGACACGGTGCTGCGGCTGGGCGCCAAGCAGGTGCAGGCGCAGGTCCGCTCATCCGATGTGGACGGGATGCTGGCCGACGCCGACACGCTGCTGCGGCCGTTCGGCCCGGGCCAGCTCGTCGTGAAGATCCCGGCCACGCGCGCCGGATTGGCGGCCGGCGCGGCGCTCACCGCCCGCGGCGTGCTGGTCACGTACACCGCCGTCTATGCGCTGGAGCAGGCGCACTTCGCCGCCGAACTCGGCGCCGCCTACGCAGCGCCCTACCTGGGCCGGCTGAACGATTCCGGTGTCGATGGCCTCGCGCTGATCGGCCGGATGCAAGCCTTGGTGGCGGCCAGCGGCGCGCCGATGCGGCTGCTGGTGGCGAGCATCCGCAGCCGGCAGGCTTACCTCGATCTGCTCGCGCTCGGCGTCGGCGCCATCACGATTCCGCCCGCGCTGTTCGCCGAGCTGATGGACCACGAGGCCACGACGGCAGCAGAGCGCGGGTTTCTGGCAGACGCGGCGGAGTGATCGCAGCGCAGCGACGTGCAGCACGAACCCCCGATTATTCCGGCATGTCCGTCCCTCGCTCCTGCCCGCGAAGTACCGACGGCAGCACCCCCGACCAGCGCAGGAACGCCCGCGCAAACGTCTTTTCACTGCTGAAACCCAGCATCTGCGCGATCTGCCTGATCGGCTTGGCCGTGCGGCTCAGCAGTTCTTTGGCGCGCAGGTGCCGCACCTCGTCCTTGAGTGTCTGCAACGTCGTGCCCTCCAGGCTGAGCTGCCGGTACAGCGTGCGCACCGACACATGCAGCGCCAGCGCCAGGGCTTCGGCGTTGAGCATCAGGCCCGGCTGGCCGCGCAAGAGGTCGCGCACCCGCTGCACCAGCAACTGCTCCTGCCTGTAGGGCCGCACCACCAGCGGCAGCGAGTGCTGCAGCAGCGCCTGCAGCACGGTTTCGTCGCGCACCATCGGCCGGTCGAGGAACTCGCTGCGAAAGGTGATGCTCGCCTGCCCGGCGTCAAACCGCACCGGGCCGGGGAACAGCAGCCCGTAGACCCGGCTGTGCGGTGGTGCCTCGAACGGCAGGGCCATGTCGGTGAGCGGAATGTGCGCGTCGATGAACCAGCAGGCCAGCCCATGCACCCCGCGCAGCATCGACATCACGCAGAACTCGCGCACAGGCCCCAGCGGCCGGTGCTCCTGCAGCCGCACCCGTGCCAGAGCGCCATCCAGTTCCAGCGAAAGCGAGATCTCGTCCACCAGCAGGCCGTGCAGACGGCACCAGCGCCGCAGCGCCACCCCCAGCGTGGGGGCGGTCACGACCGCGCGGGTCAACATGCCGTAGGTGCCCCAGCGCATGCGCCGCGAGAACCAGCCCAGGGCTTCGTCGTCGAGTTCGCGCATGGCCGCACTCCCCAGCCACTCCAGTTGCCCCGCGGTGATGCGCGTGTCGGGGTCGTCGAGCTGCTCGGGGCGGATGCGGGCCGCCAGCAAGGCCGCAGCCGGATCGACGCCATAGCGCGCATAGGCGTGCAGGACCGCCTGCACGAAGGCAATGGGCGTTTCGGTGCGCAAGGTCATCAGGCGTCGGGTCACTGTGTCTGTCCATTTCTGTCCGTTTTATTCAGGTGCCGCACCGCCCCGGGCCTGCCCGCGAAATACCGACGGCAGCACCCCCGCCCAGCGCAGGAACGCCCGCGCAAACGTCTTTTCACTGCTGAAGCCCAGCATCTGCGCAATCTGCTTGATCGGCTTGGCCGTGCGGCTCAGCAGTTCCTTGGCGCGCAGGTGCCGCACCTCGTCCTTGAGTGTCTGCAACGTCGTCCCCTCCAGACTGAGCTGCCGGTACAGCGTGCGCACCGACACATGCAGCGCCAGCGCCAGGGCTTCGGCGTTGAGCATCAGCTCCGGCTGGCGGTGCAGCAGCTCGCGCACCCGCGGCACCAGCAACTGCTCCTGCAGGTACGGTTGCACCATCATCGTCACCGAGTGCTCCAGCAGCGCCCGCAGCGCCACCTCGTCGCGCACGATCGGCCGGTCCAGGAACTCGCTGCGAAAGGTGATGCTCGCCTGTCCGGCATCAAACCGCACCGGGCCGGGGAACAGCGCCCCGTAGATGTGGTGGTGGTGCGGCGGCCCGAAGGGCAGCGCCGTATCGACCAGGGGGATCTGCGTGTCGATGAGCCAGCAGGCCAGCCGGTGCAGTCCGCGCAGCATCGAGACCATGCAGAACTCGCGCATGGCGCCCAGCGGCTGGTGCTCCTGGAACCGCAGCCGCGCCAGCGCCCCTTCCGTCTCCAGCGAAAACGTCACCTCGTCCACCAGCAGGCCGTGGAAGCGACACCAGCGTTTCAGCCCCGCACCCATCGTCGGGGCCGTCACGGAGGCGCGGATCAGCATCCCGTAGGTGCCCCAGCGGATGCGGCGCGCGAACCAGCCGAACGCCTCGTCGTCGAGTTCGCGCATGGCCCTGTAGCCGAAACAGTCCAGTTGCCAGACGTTGATGTAGGCATCGGGATCGTGGAGCTGCTCGGGACGGATGCGCGCAGCCTGCAGCACGGCGGCCGGGTCTATGCCCCGGCGTTCGTAGGCCAGCATGACGGCCCGCACGAACGCCATCGGTGTTTCGTAGCGCGAGACCACCGGCCGCTGCATCACTGCATCAACCCGTTTTTCAGTGCGTAGTAGGTCAGCTCGCTGTTGGACGACAGCCCGAGCTTGTCCATGACCCGCGAGCGGTAGGTGCTGACGGTCTTGACGCTGAGCGCCAGGTGGTCGGCCAGACGACCGATCGTGGTGCCGCGGGCCAGTTGCAGGAAGACCTGGAACTCCCGGTCGGAGAGCTGGTCATGGGGCGGGCACATGGTCTCGCCACCCGCCCGGCTGGCCAGCCATTCCGCCAGCAGGGGCGTCACATAGCGGCGCCCGCGGTGGACGGTCCGGATGGCGCGGGCAATCTCCGACACCTCGCAACCCCGGCCCAGGTAGCCACTGGCCCCGAGCCGCAGCAGGGTGATCGCGCAGTGCGTCTCGGGCGTCTGGCCCACCATCAGCACCGGCAGACTCGGCCGGCGCAGCCGCAGCGCCCGCAGTACCTCCACCCCACAGTAATCCTGGATCGACAGCTCCAGCACCACCACGTCGAGGTCTTCGCGGCTGGCCAGCATCTGGGCCTCGCGGCCGTTCACCGCTTCAGCGATGACCCGGAAGTCCACTTCCTTCGACAGGATGTGGCGCAGTCCGGCGCGGACGATGGCGTGGTCATCGGCAAGGGCAATCTGGATCATGGTGTTCACTCCTTCGGTGGTTTTTTCTGGTACCGAGAGAAAGTCTAGGCATTCAGCTGGCGCATATCGTGCAATAAGACACGCTTATTCCGCCTCACGCAGCGCCGCACTGACGTGGTGCGTGGGGGTTGTCCTACGGCCGATCGGGCCATTGGCCGACCTCGGCAACGCATCGGCGCACCTAGCCTTGGCAGGCCGCCAGCTTCGGCGGTGCCAACGACAGGACTCCCGCCAATGCCCGCCCGCATGACCCCACCTGCCTCGCCGCTGCTCACGTCCAACCACGGTCTGCCGCTGTCCGACCACCAGAACCAGAACTCGCTGCGGGCCGGCACCCGCGGCCCGACGCTGATGGAGGACTTCCTGCTGCAGGAGAAGATCACCCACTTCGACCACGAGCGCATCCCCGAGCGGGTCGTCCACGCCCGCGGCTCGGCGGCCCATGGTTATTTCGAATGCACCCGCGACTGCTCGGACTGGACCCGCGCCGCCTTCCTGTCCCGCGTCGGCCAGCGCACGCCAGTGTTCACGCGGTTTTCCACCGTGGCAGGTGGCGCCGGTTCGGCCGACACGCCCCGTGACGTGCGCGGTTTTGCGGTCAAGTTCTACACCGAGGAGGGCAACTTCGACCTCGTCGGCAACAACATCCCCGTGTTCTTCATCCAGGACGCGATCAAGTTCCCCGACCTTGTCCACGCCGTGAAGATGGAGCAGGACCGGGGTTATCCACAGGCGGCGTCGGCACACGACACCTTCTGGGACTTCATCTCGCTGATGCCCGAGTCGATGCACATGGTGCTGTGGGCGATGAGCGACCGCACGATCCCGCGTTCGCTGCGCATGATCGATGGCTTCGGCGTCCACACCTTCCGGCTGGTGGATGCGCAAGGGGTGTCGCGCTTCGTCAAGTTCCACTGGCGCGCGGCGCTGGGC
>JBEANV010000290.1:0-6825 GCA_041165285.1 Pseudomonadota bacterium
GTCTTGCCGGTGCCGGTGGCCATCGCCAGCAGGCAGTTGCGGCGGTTGTCGGCCAGCGCCGCTTCGACAGCGCCAATGGCGCGCACTTGGTAGTCGCGCAGTTGCAGGTAGCCGTAGGGCTCGGCCTGCAGGCGCGTTTCCGCCTCCTCCCGGCTGCGCTGCAGCAGATCGAGCAACCCTTGAGGCGAGTGGAAGCCCGGGAGTGACCGGGCCGTGTTCGACGGTGCCCGCACGTCGCGGAACCAGGTGCCGCTGACCTCGGCCAACTGCTTGACCTGGGGCCGTCCGTTGCTCGAATAGACGAAGGGGATGTGGAAGTGCGCGCCCTGACCGTCCGGCCAGGGCTCGGTGCGGCCTTCCTGCTGCCAGGCGGTCGGCTGGTTCGCGTCGGGCACGTGGCTGCGGGCGTAGCGTTCGGCCTGCCCGATCTTGCCGGCGACCTGGATGTTCTGGCGCTTGGCCTCCACCACGGCGATCGGCGTCAGGCCGGCGAACAGGAGGTAGTCGGCCGATTGCCGACCACCCATGGGCCATTCCGCAATCGCCTTGTACCGGCCGCGCTCGGGCCGGGCGCCGCTGGCGTGGGTGATGCGGGTGGTGTCGGCGTCCCAGCCGGCTTCGATCAACTGCAGATCGATGACGAGCCGGGTGGTGGCCTCGTCCATCTGCAGATGGGTGGCGGCTTCGGCGGCGCGCCGGGTGTAGCCGGCCAGGGTCTCGCTGCCGACGGACTGGGTGGTGCGCTGCGCCTGGGCGCTCAGGCGGGACTCGAATTCCGCGTGCAGCGCGGCATAGCGTTGGTTCGCTGCTTCGGCAAGCTCCAACCGCTGCTGCAGCGTGGCCAGCTTCTGGCTCGGGTCGTCCGGCAGGCGGAAGGGGCCGGGCTGGAAGGACGGATTCGAGCCGAAGGTGCGGTGGAACCAGACGGCCAGCTCCCGCGCCACGCGCAGGGCTTCCAGTCCTTCGCGGTAGCCGATGCCGTGCTGCACCTCGTGTGCGGCGGCGTTGCCGGTGCGGCGCAGCAGGTGGAAGAGCTGGCGCACCTGGGCGTCCATGCCCAGCCGGGCATCCACGGCGCGCAGCAGTTCGGCCTGGGTCGGCTGCACGAGGACCACACCAACACGAGCGGCGATGTCACGGGTGATGGCTTCGGCCAGCAGGCGCAGCTTGAGCACGCAGCTCGACGGGTCGAACGGGTAGAGCCGCTCGGCCGTGGCGCCGAGATCGGCCAGCAGGGTCGAGTGTTCGACCAGAAAAGCGAAATTGCTCGGACCTGTCATGTATTCCCCCTGTCGTTCTGTCCAGACCGCCTGCATTGCTGCAACTCGGCAATCTAGTCTAGAGCTAGAGCGTCGGGGAGGGCGTCGGGGGAGGTCGCCGCCGTCAGTCCGGTCGGGCCTGGGGTGGGGTGTGCGTCGCCCGCCATTCCGCCAGCGCCGCCAGCCGCATCGGCGAATTGGTCGAGCCGTACAGGTCGTAGCCGCCGCGGCGCTCGACGAACTCGAACTCGAAGCGGTCGTCGAACGGCGCCGTGTAGGCGTGCAGGAACTCGCCGCCCTGCGCATCGCGCTCGTAGAACACGCCGGCCGCGCGCAGGGCCGCCAGGAAGTCCGGCTCCAGCGCGTACTTGGCGTCCACGTCGTCGTGGTAGTTGTCCGGCACCGGCAGCAGCGGCGCACCCTGCGCGCGCAGCGCCACCATGGTGGTGAGGACATCGTCCACCGCGATGGCGATCTGCTGCACCCCCGCGCCGCCGAAGCGGGCCACGGAGCGCGAGATGGCGGTGTTCTCGCGCTCGGAGACGATGAGCGAGGTGCGGATGGCCTTGTCCGCCGACTCGATCTCGCGGCTGCGGATGATGCCGAACGGGTCGTGCAGCACCGTGCTGCGCTGCGGCTGCAGGCCAAGCACGGCGCGCTGGAACAGCACCCACGGATCGATCTGCCCGCCCGGCACCGCCTGCACCAGGTGGTCGATCCGGGCGGAACGTGTGCCAGCGCGGGCCGAGAGCTGGCGCACCGCCTCGGGGTCCATGCGGAAATCGGCCTCGAAGGCGTGGTGGCCGGCACCGTCGGCGGGCGGGCAGAAGTAGAGCAGGCTGCCATCCGGGGCTTGCACGGCGGGGATGTCCAGCTCGCCCTGGCCGACGCGGCCGGTGACGCGGGTACCGCCGAGCGCCTCGGCACGGGCCAGCGCGGCCTGCGGGTCCGCGGTCGTCAGTGCGGTGGCGCAGGCGGACGTGCCGTGCAAGTCGAAGTAGCTGCGCGAGAAGCACTCCTGCTCGCGGTTGAGCACGATGCGCACGTCGCCCAGACCGAACAGCTCCACGTCCTTCGAGCGGTGCTGTCCGATGTGGACAAAGCCGAGGCTGCCGAGCAGGGCGGCCAGCCGGATCGAGGCATCGGTGTCCACCGCGAACTCGATGAAGGACCAGCCTGCGAGCTGTGGCGGCGGCGGTGCCTCGAACAGCGGCACCCGCGCTGCCGGCTCGGCTGGCCGGCCCAGGCGCACCTGCTCCTCCAGCCAGAGCAGCGAGCGCATCGCATCCACCGCGTTGGCGCGGGCGGGCGCCGAGCGGAACTCGTCGTTGAAGATCTCCAGCGAGATCGTGCCGGTGTAGCCCGCGTCCAGGATTGCGCCCACGAAGCCGGTGACGTTCATCTCGCCCTGGCCGGGGAAACAGCGGTAGTGGCGGCTGTGGGTGAGCACGTCGGTGTTGACCCACGGCGCGTCGGCGAGCTGCACGTAGAAGATGCGGTCGCCCGGCAGTCGGGCGATCGGCGCCGGGTCGTCGCGCAGCGAGAGGGTGTGGAAGCTGTCGAGCGCGAGGCCGAGCGCGGGGTGGTTGACCTTGTTCACCACGTCCCACGCCTGCGAGAACAGCTTGACCTGGCTGCCCCAGGCCAGCGCCTCGTAGGCGATGCGCATGCCGCGGCGGCCGGCAGCCTCGGCGAGCTGCGCGAACTGCTCGGCCAGCGCGTCGGGGTCGCCAAGCGCGTCCGGCTGCACGCTGGAGCACACCAGCAGCAGGTCGGTGCCGAGCGCCTCCATCAGGTCGAACTTGCGCTCGACACGGGCCAGGCTGCGCGCGACCTGGGCGGGCGTGCTGCCGTCGAAGTCGCGGAAGGGCTGGAACATGTCGATCGCCAGCCCGAGGTCGGCGGCGATGGCGCGCACATCCTGCGGCTTGCCGGAGAACTGCAGCAGGTCGTTCTCGAAGATCTCGACGCCGTCGAAGCGGGCGGCGGCGATGGCCTGCAGCTTTTCGCGCAACATGCCGGACAGGGAGACGGTGGCGATCGATCGACGCATGGGCAGCACTCGGGTAGACGGACGGGTCGCGCGACTGTAGGCCGCTCGCCCGTGCGATTCCAGATGCGTTACGCTGCACGCGGTCGATCACCGATCGCCGATGATCGAATTGCGATCGAATCGCTGGTTTTCCCTGAACAATGCCCACCGACACCACCCCTGCTGCCCCTGCTGCCCCGCAAACCGATCGCTCCCTGCTCATCGAAGGGCTGGGCAAGGGCCTGCGCATGATCGAGGCCTTCACCGACGACTGGCCGCGCATGACGGCCACCGAGGCCGGCCAGCGCACCGGCATGACCCGCACCGCCGCACGGCGCTACCTGGTGAGCCTCGTCCACTACGGCTACGCCGAGAGCGATGGCAAGCACTACTGGCTGACCCCCGGCGTGCTGCGGCTGGGGCAGAGCTATCTGGAGGCGGCGCGCCTGCCGCGGCTGGTGCAGCCCTTCCTGCAGCGGCTGTCGATGCAGACGGGCGAGACCGCCAATTTCAGCGTGCTCGACGGACACGAGGTGGTCTACCTCGTGCGCAGCAACTCGCCGCGCATCGTCTCCATCGGCTTTCACGTGGGGGCGCGGCTGCCGGCGCACGTGGTGTCGCCGGGGCCGGCGGTGCTCTCGACCTTCGGCTCGGCGGCGCTGGACGACTGGCTCGAACGCCACCACTTCGTGCGCTTCGCCCCGACGACGATGACCGATCCGGCGCAGTTCCGCGCGGCGGTCACGCAGGCGGCGCAGCGTGGTTACGGCTGGGCGCAGCAGTACGTGGATCCCGGCCTGTGCGGACTGGCGGTGCCGCTGTCCGACCGCAAGGGGCGCTGCGTCGGCGCGCTGAGCATGTCGTTCCAGGCCCAGACCTACCCGGACGACACCTGTCTGGCCCGGTTGCTGCCGCCGCTGCAGGACACGGCCAGCACGCTGCGAGCGATCCTGTAGGCGTGGCAGCGTTCAGTCGAAGTGGTAGCCGTTGGCCGGCACCACGCGCCACGAACCATCGCCGGGCAGCTCCAGCACATGCCGGTGGAAGGGCAGGATCGCCGGCCGGTGGCTGATGCTGACCGGTGTGCTGCCGATGCCTGCGAGCTGGGCATACAGCAGCGCCTCGTTGGCGGCGTCGAGCGCGCTGGAGGCCTCGTCCAGCATCACGTAGCGGGGCCGCGCCAGCAGCACCCGCGTGAAAGACAGCCGCTGCTGCTCGCCCACCGAGAGCACCTTGGCCCAGTCGCGGTCGGCGTCCAGCCCGCCGACGCGCTCGGCGAGATCCGGCAGGTTGACCTGGTGCAGCAGGGCGCGCAGCTCCTCGTCGGTGACTTCGCGTTCGGGGTGCGGGTAGAGCATCTGGCTGCGCAGCGTGCCCGGTGACAGATAGGGCTGCTGCGGCAGGAACAGCATCTCCTCGTGGCCCGGTCGCACGACATTTCCCGCGCCGGTTTGCCATAACCCGGCCATCACCCGCAGCAGCGAACTCTTGCCGCAGCCGCTCGGCCCGGTGATGAGCAGGCCCTCGCCGGGAGCGATGGCGAGCGTGACGTCGCGGATCAGCGTGTGCGCGTGCTCCGGCGTCACCACCGTGACCTGCTCCAGCGCGAGCTGCGGGCCGTTGGTGGTCTCGATGCCGGGTTCGGCGTCGGTGCGGAGCTGGTCGTCGAGCGCCTGCGAGAAGGTGTCGAGCCGGTGTACGCCCGCGCCGAAGCGGCTCAGGCTCTCGAAGTGCTGCACGATCAGCGTCAGCGCGCCCAGGATCGCCGTGAACGCGCCCGCGGCCTGCACGGCGCGGCCCACCTCCATGCGGCCCGACAGCACCTCATCCGCAATGATCACGCTGGGCAGCGCCAGCATGAGGAAGCTGTGGGCGTACTGGAACAGGTTGAGGTTGAACTGCCAGCGCAGCACCTGCCTGAAGTTCTCCAGCAGGTCGGTGAAACGCCGCCGCAGGCTGGTCAGTTCCTGCGCCTCGCCGCTGTGGAAGGCGATCGACTCGGCGTGTTCGCGCACCCGCACCAGCCCGAAGCGGAAGTCGGCCTCGCGCCGCAGTTGCCGGAAGTTCAGCTCGATCAGCCGCCGCCCGAACACCGACCCGGTGAACCAGGTACCGATGAGCGCATAGCCGATCAGGAAACCGACCAGTGGCCGCGAGATGGTCCACAGCACGCCGGTGAAGGCCACGAGGTCGATCACCGCGCCCAGCACCACCATCAGGAAGTACAGCGACTGCGAGGTGAAGCTGTGGACGTCCTCGGCGATGCGCTGGTCCGGGTTGTCGATGCCGGTGTGGGCGTTGAGGTGGTAGTAGGCGCGGCGATTGAAGTAGCGCTGCAGCAGGTGGTCGGTGAGCCAGCGCCGCCACTGCATGCCGAGCGTGTCGCGCACGAAGTAGTAGCAGGCATACAGCGGCACGGCGGCCACCAGGATCACGCTGAACCGCCGGATCGCGGCCCAGAACCGGTTGGCGTCGCCCGCAGCCAGCGCCGAGGTGAACTCGCCGGTCTCGTGGTTGAACAGCACGTTGAACCCGGTCTGCCCCAGCAGCAGCACGACCAGCAGCGCCACCATCGCCCGGGCGCGCACCCGCTCGTCCGATCGCCAGTACGGCGCCGCGATGTGGACGAACCGTTGCCAGAGGTGGCGGTCGGCGCCGGGCTCGTCAGGGGGCGTCATGCGGGACATTCGGGTCGGTGCGCGCTGGCGTCGGTGCGCCAGAGTGTGCCGTTGTTTCCCTTGTACACCGGAGCGAGCCCGCTGAGTGCGCTCGGGGGGGGCCAGGCCAGATCGGCGACAAACCACACCGTGCCCGGGCTGCACAGCAGTTGCGCCGCCCGGTCGGTGCGCCAGAGCTGGCGGGCGGCGGCGGACGGGTCGAAGCGGCCCGCGTCGCTCAGCTCCTTGCGCCAGTTGTCGGTTCGGGCGATGTCGGGATCATCCCAGTCCGACAGCACGATCGGCGGCCGCGTCAGCCCGGTGTAGAACGGCACGTCGAAGAACGCACCTTCCACGAACACCACGCGCTCGTCCGGCTGGCGCAGGCGGGCCAGCGTTTCGCCCAGGTCGCGGTGCGAATGCGGCGCCTGCCACGCCAGCGCGGCGACGATGCCGATGCAGAGCACGGCCGCCGCCGGCATCACCCGGCGCCAGGCCTGCCCGCCTGCCACCGCCAGCCCCAGCAGCCCGCACAGCGGCGCCAGTGCCGGCAGCGCATAGCCGACCAGCTTGGACGTCGGCAGCGAGAAGAACCCGACGACTGCCACCAGCCACCAGAGGTACAGGCCGCGCTGCAGACCCGGTGCCGGGTGGCGCCAGGCCGCCGGCAACCACAGGCTCCACGGCAGCGTCAGCAGCGGCAGCACGGCGGCATAGAACCACGGCGGCTGTGCGTTGTTGAATCCGGCCTGCGCAAAGCGGCGGAAGTGCTGCTCCATGAAGAAGTAGTCGAAGAAGCCGGGGTAGCGGAGCTGCATCGCCACGAACCAGGGTGCTGCGATCAGCAGGAAGAGCCCCACCGCCAGCGGGTGCATCA
>JBEANV010000291.1:0-3018 GCA_041165285.1 Pseudomonadota bacterium
CGGGGTTGGAGGTGCGGCACAGCAGGATCACGCCCTTGTCCGCGTAGGCCAGGAACGGGTCGATCGTGTCACGGCCCATGAACGGCGACAGCGTGACCGCGTCCGCCCGGTAGCGCACGAAGGCTTCGCGGGCGTACTGCTCGGCGGTCGAGCCGATGTCGCCGCGCTTGGCGTCGAGGATGACGGGCACGTCGGGCGCGACCGCCTTCATGTGTGCCATCAACTGTTCGAGCTGGTCCTCGGCGCGGTGGGCGGCGAAATAGGCGATCTGCGGCTTGAAGGCGCAGACGAGGTCCTTGGTGGCATCGACGATGGCGGCGCAGAAGTCGTAGATCCGGTCTGCAGCCCCCGCCCAGGCGCCGGGGAACTTCGACGGTTCGGGGTCGAGGCCGACGCACAGGAGGGAATTGTTTTGGTGCGGGGCGCGGGTGAGCTGGGTGGTGAAGGTCATGAGGGCGGCGAACAGGGGGAGATTGGATGGGAACGGTGGGTTCACCGCATCAGCAGCAGGCTGGACAACGGCATGGTGACGATTCGGGGGTCGTCACTGTAGGCGGCATCGTTCTGGGTGATCAGCAGTCCGAACGGCGCGTTGTAGACGGATTTTTCGATGAAGGACCGCAATCCGCGGGTGTCACCATGGTCGATCCGGGTGCGGTACTTGATTTCGACCGGTATCCGCTGGTCGCCGACGGTCAGGACAAAATCGACCTCGGGTTCACTGCCGCGTTCGGGGAAATGGTGGACGCCGAGGTTGATCATCGACTTGAAGAACTGCCCGGCCACACTTTCCGCGATGTGTCCCGCCAGGACGCTCAGGTGCGGTGCGGCCTGCAGTCCCTGAACGGTCAGTGGTATCTGTTCCTGCAGCCAGGCCGCCCGCAGGGCGTGGTCGGACAAGATGATCTTGGCCGCGCCTTTGCGCCTTTTCAGACGAAGCTCCAGCGGCTCGATCAGCCTGACCAGCAAGGTGGCGTCCAGGAATTTCAGATACGCCAGGATGCGTGTCCAGCCGATGTTGGCGTCCAGACCCGTGCGCACCTCGTCCAGGTAACTTTTCTGGGCAGGGGATTGACCGGCATAGCGGCAACTGAGGCGAAACACCTCTTCCAGCAGCGGTTCATCCCGCCGCCGGCCGCGCTCCCCGACCCGCAGGTCATGCTGAATGGCACGCCGCACCACCGTTTCCACCAACTGTGTGGACACTTCGTCCCAAGTGGCTTCTGCATGGGTATGGGCAAGCGGGTAGGCACCAAAGGTGGAGAACGAAGCAAATGCCTCGTCACGCAAAGGCTTGTGCTGGAGACCGAATGCCTTGAGCGCGAGCCAGAATTCCTTGTGTTTCAGCGGAGCCAAGCCATTGAACGGCAAATAGGGTTCGATGCTGCCAAAGCCGCGCAGTTGCGCAATTTCCCTCAGCAGCAATGGCCCCATTTCGATGGTGGCCAGCCGGCCGGCCAGACTGTCGCGCCCGGCTTCTATGCGCAAGGCCGAACTGCCGGTGACGACAGCCCTGACGGGCTGCAGATCCACCAGATGCTTGACCTGCGTGGCCCAGTCGGGAAGATTCTGTACCTCGTCCAGCAGAAAATAGACCGGGCCGCCTTGGGCCTGGGCAAACGCATTGATGGACGAATGCAGGATGTTGTCGGCGTACCAGGCGGCCAAGTCCAGAATGGGACTTTCCAGCTTCTGCAGTTGCGCGATGTCATCGAATTGGACGCGCAAGATCCTCCGAGGATCGACGCCAGCATCCAGCAAACTGTTGGCAATCTGGTTGAGCGTGGTGGTCTTGCCGACCTGACGTGTTCCTCGCAGGACGGTGACGGGCGCCAATCCTGCCTTGAGTCCCTTCAGCGTCGGTGCGAAGGCCCACCGGTGCGTGCTGGGCACACCGAATTGCCGCTCCCCTCGCCACCAAGGATTGGCGTCGCGCAACAAGCGTTCCTTCCCCGCAGCGAGAATCCCCGGCAAGCTGAGACTGAGCTGTTTCATGACACCTCTCCCGTTGTGTGGTCGCATCCGCGGATGCGCTTTCGATCAAATGCGTCGCGCCAGCTCCGCCGCCATCCCCGTGTAGCTCCCCGGCGTCATCGCCAGCAGCCGGTCCTTCTCGTGCTGCGGCAGCGCCAGATCGGTGACGAAGCCGCGCATCAGCTCGGCCGTCATCGGCTGCCCGCGCGTGAACTTCTTGAGCTGCTCATACGGCTCCGGCAGGCTGTAGCGGCGCATCACCGTCTGGATCGGCTCGGCCAGCACTTCCCACGCATCGTCCAAATCATTCGCCAGCGCCACCGCGTTCAGCTCCAGCTTGTCCAGCCCGCGCAGCAAACTGTCATACCCCAGCAGCGCATACCCCAGCGCCACGCCCATGTTGCGCAGCACGGTCGAGTCCGTCAGATCCCGCTGCCAGCGGCTCACCGGCAGCTTCTGCGCCAGGTGGGTCAGCAGCGCGCTGGCCAGACCGAAGTTGCCCTCGGCGTTCTCGAAGTCGATCGGGTTGACCTTGTGCGGCATGGTGGACGAGCCGACCTCGCCTTCCTTGGTCTTCTGCTTGAAGAATCCCAGCGAGATGTAGCCCCACACGTCGCGCGACCAGTCGATCAGGATCGTGTCCACGCGGGTGAAGGCGTCGAACAGCTCGGCCATGTAGTCGTGCGGCTCGATCTGGATCGTGTACGGGTTGAACGTCAGGCCGAGCGCCCCTTCGATGACGCCGCGGCTGAACCCTTCCCAGTCGTGCTCGGGGTAGGCCGACAGGTGGGCGTTGTAGTTGCCGACCGCGCCGTTCATCTTGGCCAGCAGCTTCACGTCGGCGATGCGGGCGCGGGCCGTCTTCAGCCGGGCGACGACGTTGGCGATTTCCTTGCCCACGGTGGTCGGGCTGGCGGTCTGGCCGTGGGTGCGGCTGAGCATGGGCACGGCGGCGAACTGCTGCGCCTGCGCGGTCATCCTGGCGATCACCTTGTCCAGCATCGGCAGCATCACCTCGTCGCGGGCGCTCTTGAGCATCAGCGC
>JBEANV010000292.1:0-2748 GCA_041165285.1 Pseudomonadota bacterium
TACCTTCTACCTCGGGACTTCCAGACCACGACAAGAACAATCGCCGCGGACACCAGCAGGTTCTTGTCGTAAAACGCTGACAGGTCGATCACGTCCAAAGGCTGCCAGAGCGTGTGTTGCAACTTGACCGTGTCTCCAAGAGCCGCTATCACTTCCGCCGGCTGCTTCGCGTCGAAGATTTCCTCGATCTGCTGCCGCCATTTCGTCGGCCCCTCGGTCAACTCCAGGCTCTTGTTCTGCGGGACGATCACCGTTATCAGGCACGGATACGATACCTTGTTGTGCTGGCTGGTTTCCGTCTCCGTCATCTCCGGCATGGGCGCTTTCGAGATCATGACACACGGCAACGTTACATTCCGATTATCCAGCAACTCCCGCAGGTAGACCCGCTCGGCCGGAAGAGGGTCAGCGTTCTCGATCCCATCGAGGGTCAGCGCCAGCACCGCCGTCTGAAGCCCGACCAGTGCGTCATAGTGGTGCGTGTCAGTCGCCACTACTGCTCCCTCTCCAGCCAGTCAATCACGATCAGGCGAATGCGTGCCTTCATTGCGTCCGTGATACCGAGGAACGCCCGGGCCGGTGTCGTGGACGATCCCAACTGATGCACGCTCGGATACGGGAAGCCCTTGGCACTCGTCAGGTTGGTCCCATAGGTCAGCGTTGCACCCGCGATATCGGCCACGTGGCCCACACCCTGACCGACCAGCGAGGCAATGAGGAAGCCCTTGTCGTGGAGCGGCTTTGCCGATGCCCCGCCCCGGCGTTTGCTCGGATTCTTCAGCGGCGCGTAGGACTGGCCGTCAGGGTCTCGCGACTGGTCGATACACTGCCGAGCCTGCGAGGCCAGATACAGCGCAATCGTGGACAACGGCTTCCGATAGTCGAACGGCCGGGCGATCATGTCCCGGCTCGCCATGATGGAACGCGCCCGCTCCGACAGGCTGGCCATTACCTGCGCCAGCTCGTCTCCGCTCAGGGTGTAGGTCGTGTCTGCCATTACTGCACCTGGCCTTGCCCCTCGGTCGTGTGAACCTGCCAGCCGATCCGTAACGCATCCAGAGTGATCAGTTTGCCACTGACGTAGAAGTCAATCTCGTTCTCATCCGTGATCTTGTCGCCGGCCTGCGGCTTGAACCCCTCAGGGAACTGGTTGCGTCCCAGGTTCCACTTCTTATCGGAGGAGTTCAGGAAGCCCTGGCTTGCGATAACCTCCTGAGCGCTGTAGTCCTCTGCCGTGGCGAACGTGACCGTGTAGACTTCCGTGTCAAACTCGCGGGGCGCAACATACACGACCGTTTGAGGGTCATCGAAGACCTTGTAGTCCTGGCTGACGGCGTCCTTGAAACTCATACCCCTGCCCCATTCAGCGATTGGCGCTCGAGAAGCGGCTCCGGCGTCTCCGGCCTGATCCTCTCCCGCCAGCCGCCATCGACCAACTCGATATCGTCCAGACTGACCTCGCCGGCCTTCAGCGCCCGGAGCAGGGCCAGCGTCTTCGCGTGCTCCTGCTTCTCAAGAAACAGAGCCTCGATGTCCTTGCAGCGTTGCCCCAGATTCGTCATCGTCTCGGTATTCTCCGGTTATGCGATCGTGATATCGGCAGCCGCGATGCAGGCGCCCGTGACGAGATACTGCGTTGCACTGATGCCCTCGAACTCCACCCAATCACCCACCGAACCTGCCGAGGCGAGGGTGAGCGTGGTGCCCGTCATGGCGACAAGGGTATTGTTGACGCTCACCGCTCCCAGGAGATGAGCCGACCCATCGGAAATGGTGACGGCGAAGGCTCCCGTATCGAGGGCTAAAAACTTGAACCGGAGTCCCTGCGCGGGCGTGGGCAGAGTGATGGCATAGGCTGACGTCTTGGCAACGCTGAAGATGCCGCCTGAGTCTGCCGCCGTGAGGGTTCTGGCCGTCGTGATGGCTGCGGCCGACGCCGACTTGGCGATAAAGCCCGTTGCCGTGACTGTGCCGCGCGCCCCAGCGGTGCCGCCCGCACTCGTGCCGCCCGCGCCAGGAGTCAGGACGATACTGCCACCCGCCCCGCCGTTGCCGGTGCCGGCCGATGCCGCCCCGCCGTCCCCGCCAGTGATGGTAACGGCTCCACCAGCTCCGCCGGCGTTCGCGCCAGCCGAGGCTGTTGCGCCACCGGCGGCCCCTGTCAGGTACGCCGTCCCGGCAGCGCCGCCGGCCGCCGCGCCCGTTCCGGTCTTGGCTCCACCGGCACCGCTCTTGAAGGTCGCATCGCCACCGATGCCGCCCGCTGTCGTGCTCGTGCCAAGACCGCCAGCGCCGCCAACATGGCTCGCTGCCGTTCCGGCCTCGCCAGCCGCATCGCCGCTCGGAGCCTCGATCGCGGAGAAGACGCCAGGGTCAACAACGCGACCCATGAGGACCGAGGACGTGAGCCGAACCTTGACGGTGGTCGTGGCGCTCGCATACCGCTTGACCACCTTGCCAATCGCGGATGCGGGGTCGGTGGTCTTGGTGACTTCCTGCGAACTGAGGACTCCAGCCGTGTACGTCGGCGTGACGTAGTTCCCGGCCTCGAAGGTCGTTGAGGCACAGGGGAACTCGACAACCACGTCAACCGTCACCTTGGCCGGTCGCGCCGTGGCGTCCGTCGAGGCTTGCCGGGACGCCGACAAGCCAGCGAAGCACGCGGCGAAAGACTGCTGAGTGAGGGCCGCGGTTCCCTGATCCGTGAAGGATGTGGCGGGATAGACCTTGCCCGTTGCTCCATCGTGA
>JBEANV010000293.1:0-6475 GCA_041165285.1 Pseudomonadota bacterium
CCGTCGCGATCATCCGCTGGGACTGCGTGCAGTTCAGCTCGAAGGTGGAGTAGCGACTGCCTTGCTGCAGCGGCCGGGCCTCCCATCGCAGGGCGGGATCCAGCTTCGCGCCTTGCAGAAACCCCAGCCTCAACGAACTCAGGTGCCGACCTGGCGTGCTCGCCAGACCCACCCAGGCCGCGTGCGCCAGTAGCTGTCCACCGAAGACACGGCCGTTCAGATTGCCGTCCAGCAGGTGGGCCAGCCAGACCTGGTCGCCTTCACGCACAGGGCAGAGGAAGCCGAGCAGTCCATCGCCGGTCAGGCGGGTTGCCTCGGGCAGTGAATGGGTTGGGGGTGGATTAGGCACTAGCGTTTTCCCTCGATTGGCATCGTTCAAGCGGCGCTGACTTGACGCTTCAGATGCTTTGCTTCAAAGTTGAAAACTGACACATTAACAGTTTTCGGCCTCGGCCGAGCCGGTAGCGGAGACAGCCATGGAAATGAATGACCTCATCATCGTCAGCGTGGACGACCATGTGGTCGAACCGCCCGACATGTTCCACGATCACATGCCGAAGCACTTGCTGGACAAGGCGCCCCGGCTGATCCGGGTCCGCGAGGGTGACGGGTGGGAATTCGAAGGCATGCGCATGCCCAACTTCGGCCTGAATGCCGTGGTTGGCCGTCCGCAAGAGGAATATGGCTTCGAACCTGCCTCCTACGAAGACATTCGAAAGGGCACCTTCGATCTGAAGGCCCGGGTCGATGACATGAATGTGAACGGCATTCTCGGCTCCATCTGCTTCCCGTCCTTCCCCACCTTTGCCGGCGCCTACTTCCTGGGCGCCAAGGACAAGGAACTGGCGAAGATCGTGGTCAGCGCCTACAACGACTGGCATGTGCATGGCTGGTGTGGCCAGGCGCCGGGCCGGTTCATCCCGCTGGCCATCCTGCCGCTGTGGGACATCGACGCCTGTGTGGCCGAGGCCCGGCGGGTGGCGAAGATGGGCGTGCGCACCATCAGTTTCCTGGACAACCCGACGGCCAAGGGCCTGCCCAGCATCCACAGCGGCCACTGGGATCCGCTGTTCCGGGTGATGGAGGAAGAGCGTCTGGTGCTGAGCATCCACATCGGCTCCGGGGCCTCGGCGCCCTACCCCTCGGCCGATGCGCCGATCGACGCGTGGATCGTCAACATGCCGATGTACATCGCCAACGCGGCGACGGAATGGCTGTTCTCCACGGTCTGCACCAAGTTCCCGGACCTGAAGATCGCCCTGTCCGAGGGCGGGATCGGCTGGATTCCCTACTGGCTGGAGCGTTCGGACTTCACGTTCAAGCACCACAGCCCGTGGACCCATGCCAACTTCCAGGGGCTGCTGCCCAGCGAGCGTTTTGCCCGCAATTTCATCACCTGCTTCATCGATGACAAGTTCGGACTGAAAAACGTCGATGCGCTCAACGCCGACATGGTCACCTACGAGTGCGATTACCCGCACTCCGACACCCTGTGGCCGAATGCACCCGAAGCACTCTGGGCTTCGATCAAGCACCTGCCCACCGCACAGATCCACGGCATTTCCCACCTCAACGCCATGCGCGAGTTCCGGTACGACCCATTCTCGGTGCTCGGACGAGAGAACTGCACGGTCGCCGCGCTGCGCGCGCAGGCCACGCATGTGAACACGGCGCGCGTGGCCGGCCTGGGAGGCGTCAACCCTTCGAACGCGCAAGGCCGCCAGGTCACTGCGGGTGAAGTTGCACGGTTGTTTGCAGCGTGAGCAAGTCCGAGCGTGCCATCGTCGCGGGCATCGGCCAGTCGGCCGTCGGCCGTCGTTTGGGTCGAACCGGTCTCGACCTGACCCTGGACGCCGTGCTGGCCGCGCTGGACGATGCTGGCCTGGACCGCAGCGACATCGACGGCCTGGCGTGCTGGCCAGGCCATACGCCGCTGCTCCCGGGCTTTTCGCCGGTGTCCCTGACCGATGTGAAGGAAGCGCTGCGCCTGGAGCTGAACTGGTACACCGCAGGCGGCGAAGCGTCGCAAATGAGCGCGATCATCAACGCCTGCATGGCGGTGCTGTCGGGCCAGGCGCGGCATGTGCTGTGTTTCCGCACCATGACCGAATCCACGTCCATGGCGCAGGGCACCCGCTCCAGCGTGGTGGGCGGTGCGCGGCGGGTAGACGGCAGCCTCGGCTGGCTGGTGCCCTTCGATGCGCCATCGGCGTCGAACTGGATCGGACTGGCGGCCTCCCGCTATGCCCATGACTTCGGTCTGAAGCGCGAGCAACTGGCCCAGATCGCCCTGAACGCCCGGCGCAATGCCGGGCTGAATCCACGCGCGGTCTACCGCCAGCCCGTCACGATGGACGACTATCTGGCGGCGCGCATGATCTCGACCCCCCTGTGCTTGTTCGATTGCGACGTGCCAGTGGACGGCGCCACGGCGGTCATCATTTCGCACCCCTCGGCGGCAGCGGACCTTCGGAGCCAGCCCATCGTGGTGGAGGCCATCTGCGGCCCGCTGTACGGGCGCGACAGTTGGGACCAGATGGCCGACCACACGCGCTTTGCCGCCGAGGACGCCGGAAAACGGCTGTGGAACCTCACCGACCTGCGCCCCAAGGACGTCGATGTGGCCGCACTCTATGACGGCTTCAGCTTCCTCAGCCTGCTCTGGCTGGAGGGGCTCGGCTTCTGTGGACGCGGCGAAGCCGGCGCCTTCGTGGAAGGCGGCCACCGCATCGCGCTGGACGGCGAGTTGCCACTGGCCACCGGCGGCGGCCAGTTGTCGGCGGGGCGGTTGCACGGGCTGGGCCACTTCTGCGAGGCCGTTCTGCAACTGCGCGGCCAAGGCGAGGCCCGGCAGGTGCCCGGTGATCCGCGCGTGGCCGTGGTCAGCAACGGCGGGGGGCCGATCGCCTCCGCGGCACTGCTGGTGCGGCCCTGACGCCACCCTCTGCGCGAGACGACACAGACACACCATGGACTACATCAAGCCCGACGCCGACTACCAGGCCTTCCTGCGTGAAGGTCGATTCATGATCCAGCGCGGACGCACCAGCGGCCAGCACCACTTCTACCCCCGGGCCATCGAACCCGGCACGGGCCACGCCGATCTCGACTGGGTGCCGGCCAGCGGTCTGGGCACCGTGTACGCCACCACCGTGGTGCGCGCCAGACCGCCGGCCGCGAACTACAACGTCGCGCTGGTCGATCTGGCGGAAGGCCCCCGCATGATGACCCGGGTCGAGGGCGTGGCGCCCGAAGACGTCCGCATCGGCATGGCGGTGCGCGCCCGCATCGTGACCGACGAGAGCCAGGCGTTCATCGTCTTCGACCCCGTGCCGGCGGCATGACAAACGACCCCACGAACGACCCCCCAACAGCCCCAAGGTTTCCATCGTGAACAACCCCATGGCCCTGACGGGCCGCAACTTCCTCATCACCGGCGCGGGCCAGGGCATCGGTCTGGCGATTGCCCGCCAGGCACTGGCGCTCGGTGCAGGCGTGGCCGGCGTGGACCTGAACGCCCAGACGCTCGCCGCCGCACAGGCCGAGCTGGGTGAGCGTTTCCTGCCGCTGGCCGGCAGCGTCACCGATGCCGCCTTCGTCGAGCAGGCCGTGCAGACCGCCGTCGGACACTTTGGCGCCTTGCACGGGCTGGTCAACAACGCCGGCATCGGCCGACCGGCACTGATCGAGAAGATGACCACCGAGCAGTGGCAACAGGTCATCGATGTCCACCTCACCGGCTCGTTCCTGCTCACGCAGGCCGTGGGCCGGCACATGATCCAGCGCGTCGCCAGCGGTGACCGCAGCGGCGGATCGCTGGTCTTCATCTCCTCGGACGCCGGCCGTCGCGGCAGCCTGGGGCAGATCAATTACGCGGCCGCCAAATCCGGCATGTTCGGCATGGCCATGACGGCCGCCCGCGAGTGGGCCAAGCACAACATCCGGTCGAACGCCGTCTGCTTCGGCATGGTCGAGACCGCGATGACCGAGAAAGTCCGTGGCAACGAGAAGATGCTGGCCACCTATCTGGATCAGATCGCGCTGAAGCGCTTCGCCAGCCCGGAGGAAGTGTCGGTGCCGGTGGTGTTCCTGCTCGGCCAGGGCGCGTCCTACGTGACGGGCCAGGTGCTGTCGGTGAACGGCGGCTACACGATCGCAGTCTGACCCGGAACCCGCACATGACCACTGCTGCACCCGCCCAAGGCCCCCTGCAGGGCTTGAAAGTTCTCGACATGACCCGCGTGATCGCCGGGCCGTTTGCAGGGCAGATCCTGGGCGACCTGGGGGCCGATGTCGTCAAGGTCGAGCGCCGGGGCGAGGGCGACGACATCCGCCGCATCGCGCCCCCCTGGCTCAAGGACGAGAACGGCGGCGACCGGGACGAATCCACCTACAGCCAGGCCGTGAACCGGAACAAGCGTTCGATCACGGTGGACTATGCCCACCCGGACGGTGCGGCGTTGCTGCGCGAGCTGGCCGCCCAGGCCGACATCCTGCTGGAGAACTACCGGCCCGGAACGCTGGACAAGTACGGTCTGGGTTACGACAGCCTCAAGGCCCTCAATCCCCGGCTGATCTACTGCTCGCTCACCGGTTTCGGGCAGACCGGCCCCTATGCGCCCCGTTCGGGTTATGACTATCTGGTCCAGGCGATGGCCGGCGTGATGTCGGTGACGGGCCCCCGGGATGGCCAGCCCGGGGCCGGGCCGACGCGCATCGGCGTGCCGCTGGCCGACACCACCGCGGGCCTCTTCGCCGCAATCGGAGTGCTGGCCGCGCTCCAGCGGCGGCAGGTCACCGGGCAGGGGCAGCAGGTGGACGTGTCCCTGTTCGAGTCGCAGATCGCGACCTTGATGAACACGTTTTCCGCCTGGTTCAATGGCGGCAGCGAACTCGGCCGCACCGGCAACGACCACCCCAGTGCCGCGCCCTACGGCGTGTTCCCCGCCGATGACGGCCATCTGCTGGTCGCCACCTTCAACGACCGCGAATTCATCCGGCTGGCCGCCGCCCTCGGGCATCCAGAATGGTCCGACGATCCGCGCTTCTCGAAGAACGCGGCCCGGGTGGCCCACCGCGCCGACCTGGCTGCGCTGGTGACCGAAGCGCTGCGTGGCCGCACCAAGGCCGAGTGGGTGGCCCTGCTCAACGCTGCCACAGTCTCCTGCGGCCCCATCAATGGCATGGGTGACCTGGAGCAGGATCCCCATGTGCAGGCCAGAGGCACCTTGGTCTCCCTGCACCACCCCGTCAACGGCCACATCCGCACGGCGGCCAACCCGGTCAAGCTCTCCGAGTCACCCGTCGCCTACCGGCTGGCCCCCCCGCGGATCGGCGAGCACACGGACGAGGTGCTCCAGGAATGGCTGGACACCCCGCAGGCCCGCCTGGCGGCGCTGCGAGCGTGCGGCGCCATCTGAGCTTTCGACATCGACAGGAGACACCCGCATGCACACCCTTGAACCGTTTCAGGTGGCGTGGTCCGACGCCGAAGTCGGCCGATTGCTGTCCCGCGTCGCCGATACCCGTCTGCCGCCCGCACCACCCGGCAGCGGCTGGACGCTGGGCTGCGACGAAGACTACCTGCACCGACTGCAACAACGCTGGACCACCGGCTACGACTGGCGCGCCGCCGTCGCGCAACTGAACCGCTACCCGCAATTCACCGTTCGCCTCGACGACCAGGACATCCACTTCCTGCACATCCGCGGCGAAGGTCCATCGGCGCGGCCGCTGCTGCTGACGCACGGGTGGCCCGGCTCGCAGGTGGAGTTCTGGGACATCATCGAGCCGCTGGCCTTCCCGAGCCGCTTTGGCGGCAAGGCCGAGGAGGCGTTCGACCTGGTGATCCCCAGCCTGCCCGGTCACGGCTTCAGCGGCAAGCCCCGGCAACCGCTGGGACAGCGCGCCACGGCCGTGCTGTGGAACCGCCTGATGACCGAAGTGCTCGGTTATCCGCGCTATCTGGCCCAGGGCGGTGACTGGGGTGCCACCGTGACCTCGTGGCTGGGACTCGACCATGGCCGCAACGTCCAGGCCATCCACCTCAACCTGCTGGCATTTCGCCATGCCGAGCCGCCACGCGACGAAGCCGAGGGCCGCTGGGCGCAGACCGCAATGGCCGCGCAGCAGCAGCTCGGGGCCTACTCGGGGCTGCAGCGCGTTCGTCCGCAGTCCCTGGCCTGGGCCGCCGCCGACAACCCCCTGGGCCAGGCGGCGTGGATCATCGAGCGCTTCCATGACTGGGCCGACCTGCGGACCCGCTCCTTCGAGGACGTTTTCGCGATGGACCGGCTGATCACCAATGCCATGCTGTACACCATGACCGGCAGTTTCGCCACGGCGCTCTGGTACTACGCGGCCATGGTGCCCGAAGGCATGCTGGTGCTGCCCGCCGGCACGCGCTGCGAGACGCCGACGGCCTACACCGACTACGCCGATCCGCTGGTGCCCGCGCCACCACGTTCCCGCGCAG
>JBEANV010000294.1:0-4188 GCA_041165285.1 Pseudomonadota bacterium
TCATCGGCGCCGACCGCATCCTGTACGGCAGCAACTTCGGCGGCAGCGATGCGGTGCGCCACGACCTCACCGACGGTCTGCGCCTGTCGGACGCCGACCTGCAGAAGATCCGCTGGCAGAACGCCTGCGCGCTGCTGCACATCGACCCCGCCAAGGTCGGCCAGCCGGCGGTGAAGGCCGATGCGCCAGCGCCGGACAAGGCGACCGCGGCATGAAGCTCGCCCGCTGCACCGACGGCGGCGCGCCGTTCTGGGCCGTGGTCGATTCGGTGCTCGGAACGCTGCAGCCGATCGCGGGGTCTGTCACCGACTGGGGTCCGGCGCTGACCCGGGGCGAGGGCATGGCCGCGCTGCAGACGGTCGGCCCGGAGCGCCCGCTGGCGTCGGTCCGGCTGCTGCCGCCGGTCGAACGCACGCGGCGTGTCGTCGTCGCCGGCGCCAACTACGCCAAGCACCTGGCCGCGGATTTTGGTCTCAAGGCCCACAGCCAGCCGATCGCCTTCCTCAAGGCCCATGGCGCGATGATCGGCGCCCATGACCCGATCCGCTATCCGCCGCTGACCAGGGAGCTGGACCACGAGGTCGAGCTGGTCGCGGTGATCGGCGCGGAACGGGTCGATCGCCGGGATCCGCTGTCCAGCGTGCTGGGCTACACCGTCGGCAATGACGTGAGCGCGCGCGACCTGCAGCGCAGCGGCCCGCCCGGTGTCGGCATGGACCTGTTCGCCGCCAAGAGCGCGGACCAGACCACCGGCCTCGGTCCCTGGATCGTCACGCGCGACGAGTTCGGCCCGATCAGCCCGGCGCTGCGCCTGGTGCTGCGCGTCAATGGCGAGGTCCGCCAGGACGGCAACACGGGCGAGATGACCTGGGATGTCGGTCAACTGGTGAAGTTCGTCGATGAGCGGTCCCGGTTCGAGTGCGGGGACGTGATGTTCACCGGCTCGCCCGCCGGTACCGGCCAGGGATCCGGCCGCTTTCTGCAACCCGGTGACGTGGTCGAGGCCGAGGTCGAGGGCATCGGGACACTGCGCAACACCGTGACGGTGATGGATTGAAGTTGAAGGATTGAGGGGACACACAGCATGAGCACCATGAACATCCTGCAGGGCAAGGTCGTCGTCGTCGGTGCGGGCCTGATGGGCACCGGCATCGCCCACGCCTTCGCCAGTTCCGGTTTCACCACCGTGCTGGTGGACAGCAACGAGGCCGCCGCCGCCCGCGCACTCGCCGCGGTGGCGAAGATCCTGGACGACGGCGTGCGGATCGGCAAGGTCGAGTCTGCCGCCGCCGCTGCCGCCAAGGCCCGCCTGACCGCCTGCGCCGATCTGGCGGAGGCCGCCGAGGGCGCGGCGCTGCTGGTCGAGACTGTGACCGAGAACCTGGCAGTGAAACAGGCGGTCGTGCGCACCGCTGCCGCCCGGATGCTGCCGGGTGCGCTGATCGCCACCAACACCTCCGCGCTCAGCGTCACCGAGATCGCCACCGCCGTGTCCGACCCCGAGCGGGTGGTCGGCATGCACTTCTTCAACCCGGTTCACAAGATGAAGCTGGTGGAGTTGGTGCGCGGGCTGGCGACCAGCGATGAAAGCGTGGCCAAGGCGCGAGACTATTCGGACGCGCTGGGCAAGACTTCCATCGTCGTCAACGAATCGCCCGGTCTGACCACCAGCCGCATGTCCGCCATGCTCGGCAACGAGGCGATGTGGATGCTGCAGGAGGGTGTCGCGACCGCCGAGGACATCGACACGGCGCTGCGCATGGGCTTCAACCACCCGATGGGGCCGCTGGAACTCGGCGACCTGACGGGCTGGGACACCCGGCTGTCGGTGCTGCGTTACCTGCATTCCACGCTGGGCGACAAGTTCCGCCCCTGTCCGCTGATCATCAAGATGGTGGCGTCCGGCCGGCATGGGCGCAAGACCGGCGCCGGTGTCTACCGCTATGACGACAAGGGACAGCGCATCGCCGGCTCCGGCCTGAAAGCGAGCGTGCTGTGAATCGATCCGAGGTCGTGATCGTCGGCGCGGTGCGCACGCCGGTCGGCAAATTCCGGGGCAGTCTGGCCCAGGTGCGGGCGGATCACCTCGGCGCCGTGGTCCTGAACGCACTCGTGACGCGCACGGGTCTGGTTGCCGAGCAGGTGGACGACGTGGTGTTCGGCTGTGTCACCCAGATCGGCGAGCAGTCGGCCAACATCGCCCGCACGTCGCTGCTGGGCGCGGGCTGGCCGGTGTGCGTGCCGGGGCTGACGATCGACCGCAAGTGCGGCTCGGGCGAAGAGGCCGTGCATGTGGCCACCGGCCTGATCGCCTGCGGTGCGGCCGAGGTGGTCGTGGCCGGCGGCGCGGAGAACATGAGCCGCGTCCCCATGGGCAGCAACCGGGCGATCCACGGCGAGGCGTTTGGCTGGATGGCCGCCGAGCAGCACGAACTGACCGGCCAGGGCGAGGCGGCCGAGCGGCTGTGCGACCAGTGGCAACTGTCGCGGGCCACGCTGGACGCCTTTGCGGTCGAGAGCCACCGGCGTGCGGCGGCCGCTGCGGCGGCGGGCTGGTTTCGCGACGAAACCGTGCCGGTGCCGGTGGCGCAGGTGCGCGAACGCGGCCTGGACGGCGAGACGCCCCCGGACTTCACGGCCGACGAGACGATCCGCCCGGGAACGTCCGCCGAACGACTGGCCACGCTCAAGACCAGTTTCCGCCCGGACGGTCGGTTGACCGCCGGCAACTCGTCCCAGATTTCCGATGGTGCGGCCGCGCTGCTGCTGATGTCGGCCGACAAGGCGCAGTCGCTCGGGCTGCGGCCCCGCGCCCGCATCCGCGCAGTCACCACGGTCGGCTCCGACCCGACGCTGATGCTCACCGGCCCGATCGCCGCCACGCGCAAGGTGCTGGCGCAGGCCGGCCTGACGCTCGACGACATCGACCTGTTCGAGATCAACGAGGCGTTTGCGCCCGTGCCGCTGGTGTGGATGCACGAGATGGGCGTTTCGCCAGAGCGGCTCAATGTCAACGGCGGCGCCATCGCACTCGGGCACCCCCTCGGGGCCAGCGGGGCGCGGATCATGACCTCGATGCTCCATGAGCTGGAGCGGCGGGGCGGGCGTTATGCCCTTCAGGCGATCTGCTGCGCAGGTGGCATGGGCACCGCCACGCTGATCGAACGTCTTTGATTTTCCCGGACAGAGAAACACACCATGCAGATGACTTCCATCCATGACATCCCCGTGCAGGCACTGGACGGCACCGACACCACCCTGGCACCGCTGAAGGGCCAGGTCTTGCTGGTCGTCAACGTGGCGTCGAAGTGCGGTTTGACGCCACAGTACACCGGCCTGCAGGCGCTGCAGGAACGGTTTCAGGCCCGCGGCCTGCAGGTGCTGGGCTTCCCCTGCAATGACTTCGCCGGGCAGGAGCCGGGCGACAGCGGCGAGATCCGCAGCTTCTGCGACACGAACTACCAGGTCACCTTCCCGCTGTTCGGCAAGGTGCGGATCAACAGCACGCCGCGCCATCCGCTCTATGCCGCGCTCATCGCCGCCCAGCCTCGGGCGCAGCCGTCTGGCAGTGCGCAACTGCGGGACACGCTGGCCCAGCACAAGCTGCTCCCGGCGCAGGAAACCGACGTGATGTGGAACTTCGAGAAATTCCTGATCGGCCGGGATGGCGCCGTGCTGGCCCGTTTCGCCCCCGACGTGGCGCCAGACGCACCGGCATTGCTGGTGGCGATTGACGCAGCACTGGCTTGAGTGCCTCCACCCGCCGCACGGTCACCGCGCTGGTGGCCTGCCAGGTGGGGCTGCACGGCTGCCTCAACGGCGTGCGGATCGCCGCCCCGCTGGAACTCGTCCGACAGGGCCACACCGCCGCCGCACTGGGCCTGTTGATGGCCCTGTTCGCGGTGTTCCCGGTGTTGCTGTCGATGCCTGCCGGGCGGCTGGCCGACCGCAGCGGCTACCACCGGCCTGTTTACATCGGACTCGGCCTGTGCCTGGTCGGTGCGCTGGTGGGCGCCAGCTCGGGCCACTACCTGGTGCTCTGCGCGGCGGGGGCGCTGGTGGGCGCGGGGTCCAGCATCGGCATGATCGCGCTGCAGCGCACGGCGGGGCGCCTCGCCAGCAATGCCACCGAGCGCCTGCGCATCTTCAGTTGGATCGCCCTGGCGCCCTCGCTGGCCAATCTGGCCG
>JBEANV010000295.1:0-9945 GCA_041165285.1 Pseudomonadota bacterium
TGGGGCGGGGTGTGGGCGGGCGTCGTCATCGTGGTCGTCGTGGGCGTCGGGTTCATGCGCATGCGGTCAGCAGGGTTTTCGGGAGACCGGCGCGCCAGAGGCTGCCGTGCAGGGTTTCGCCATCGAGCCACTGTGCCACGCGCTGGCGCAGGGCGATGAGGGCGTCGAAGTCGAGTCCGGTCGGTGCGCCCATGCTGGCGAAGAGGTAGGCGACATCCTCGGTCGAGACGTTGCCGCTAGCCCCCGGCGCGTGCGGGCAGCCGCCGATCCCGGCCAGACAGGCGTCGAAGCGGCGCACGCCGGCCTGCCACGCCGCATAGACGTTGGCCATGCCGAGGCCGCGCGTGTCGTGGAAATGCCCGCAGGTCAGCCGGTCGCCGACCGCCGCGAAGCCACGCTCGAACAGCCGCGCCACCTGCAGCGGGTCAGCGTAACCCACCGTGTCGGCCAGCCCGACCCGCTCGGCGCCCGCGTCCAGCGCGGCTTGCAGCAGGCGGATCACCTCGTCCTCGTCCACCCGGCCCTGGATCGTGCAGCCGAACGCCGTGCTCAGCCCCACCTCGATCACGCAGCGCGAACCGCTCGCGTCGCGCAGCGCCCGGATGCGGCCGATCTCCGCGATCACCTCGTCCGGCGTCTTGCGCAGGTTGGCCAGGCTGTGCGCGTGGCTGGCCGACAGCGGCAGCAGCATCAGGTCGGCGCCGCTGTCGAGCGCGGCCTGGGCACCGCGCAGGTTCGGCACCAGCACCGAGGTGGTCAACCCGGGCAACGTGCGCGCCACGGCGACCAGCTCGGCGGTGTCGGCCAACTGGGGCAGCAGCCGCGCCGGCACGAAGGAGCCGACCTCGATCTCGCGCAGACCGGCGGCATGGGCGGCGCGCAGCCAGTCGAGCTTGTGTTCGGTGGGCAGCGTGCGGGCGATGCTCTGCAGGCCGTCGCGCAGGCCGACCTCGCGGACGGTGACCGGGGAAATGTCGGAGTGGGTTTGCATGGTGGACCGCACTCTAGGCATTCCCGATGGCGCCGTCAGTGCTATTTTGGAAGGCTTGGCGTTCCTGCTCGGAACGCATCCGCCCCTATCCGGGAGAACCCGCCCATGCAACGCCCGCTCGACCCCGTCACGCTGCGCCTGTTCGTCGCCGTCTGCGAGGAAGGCCACATCGCCCGCGCTGCCGAGCGCGAAGCCATCGTCGCCTCGGCAGTCAGCAAGCGGCTGGGCGCGCTGGAGGACGATCTGGGCGTCGCACTGCTGCTGCGCGGCCGGCGCGGCATGGAGCCCACCGCCGCGGGCGAGGCGCTGCTGCGGCGCGCCCGCGAGGTGCTGGGCGGCATGGAGCGGCTGCGCGCCGAGCTGAGCGAATTCGCCAGCGGCGTGCAGGGCAGCGTGCGCGTGCTGGCGAGTCCGTCCGTGCTGGCCGAGCACCTGCCCGACGACCTCGCCCGCTTCCTGGCGCAGCACCCCGGCATCCAGGTCCAGCTCGACGAGCGCGTCAGCCCCGACATCGTGCGCAGCGTGCGCGAAGGGGCGGCGGACCTCGGCGTGCTGTGGGACGCGGGCGACCTCGCCGGCCTGCAGACCCAGCCCTACCGCCAGGACCACCTCTGCGTGGCGATGCCGATGGGCCACCCGTGGGCGCGCCGGCCGCACCTGCGCTTCGAGGACACGCTGGACCAGGTGACGGTCGGGGTCGCGCCGGGCGGGCTGATGGACGCGCTGCTGCGCAGGCAGGCGGCGCTGCTCGGGCGGCTGCCGATGCAGCGCATCCAGGTGTCGAGCCTGGACGCCGCCTGTCGCATCGTTGCCGCCGGGCTGGGGCTGGCGATCCTGCCGCGCGAAGCCGCCGCGCCCCACGCCGACGCCGGCCGGCTGGCGCTGGTGACGCTGGACGAGCCGTGGGCCGAGCGGCGCTTCGTGGTCTGCCACCGCGCCGAATCCGTGCTGTCGGCCAGCGCGCGCCTGGTGCTGGCTCAGCTGTGGATGTAGCTCTCCAGCTGCGCGATCACGAACTGCTGCTCCGAGATGATTTCCTTGACCAGGTCGCCGATCGAGATCAGGCCGACCAGCGCGCCCTTGTCCATCACCGGCAGGTGACGCAGGCGCTTGTCGGTCATCAGCGCCATGCATTCCTGCGTGGTGGTGGCCGGGGTCACGAACATCACGTCCGCCGTCATCACCTCGCTGATCGGGGTGCCGGTGGACGTACGGCCGCGGACCTCGACCTTGTGGGCGTAGTCGCGCTCCGTGAAGATCCCCAGGATGCGTGTGCCCTCGACGATCAGCAGCGAGCCGATGCGCTGCTTGGCCATCAGCTCGATGGCATCGCGCACGGATGCGCTCGGTGGGACGGTGTGAACCGCCAGGCTGGGCTTGGACAGCAGGATCTGTGCGACGGTGCTCATGTGGAGTCCCCTTCTGAGTGGTGAACGCTGCCATCTTCTCGCAGAACTGCCCAGCGCGCAGCCCTGTCAGACTGCTCGATTTTCCCAGTACCGGCACAACAGGAACGTGATGGCGCAGTTTCCACAGGGCTTTCGCCAGGTCGAGCACCGCTGCAACGCCGGAGAGCGGCGGGTGTTGCAGCAACTGAAGCAGTGTCTGGACGACGAGCACCTCGTCTGGCACAACGTGCCGATCGGCCCGCGCGCCCGGCAACCCGACTTCGTCGTGCTCGGGTTGCGCTGGGGCGTGCTGCTGCTGGAGGTCAAGGACTGGCGCTGCAGCACGGTCGTGCGCGCCACGCCCGATGCCGTCGAGCTGACCACCGCGCGCGGCCCCGTCACCGACCACCACCCGCTGCGCCAGGCCCGTGACTATGCGATGGAACTGGTCGATCTGATGCAGCGCGACCCGGCGCTGGTCCACGACGACGGACCGTACCGCGGACGGCTGCTGTTCCCGTATGGCTGGGGCGCCGTGTTTTCGGGAATGCGGCGCAGCGAGGTGGAGCAGCGCACAGGCTTCGACGCCGTGTTCCCACCGACACAGACGCTGCTGCGCGACGATCTGGAGGACAGCGTCGATCCCGACACCTTCCAGCAGCGGCTGCGCGGCCTGTTCACCGTCCACTACCCGCACACGCTCACCCTGGCGCAGCGCGACCGCATCCGCTGGCACCTGTTCCCAGAAATGCGGCTGAACGCCGGGCCGGTCGCGCCGGACACCGAACCCGCGCCGATCCCCGATCTGCTCCAGGTCATGGACCTGCCTCAGGAGCAGATCGCCCGCACGCTGGGCACCGGCCACCGCGTCATCCACGGCGCGGCAGGATCGGGCAAAACAATGGTGCTGGTGCTGCGCGCGCAGATGCTGGCGGCCACGGCGACGGCAGAGCAGCCGGTGCTGGTGCTCTGCTACAACCGGGCGCTGGCCGATCGGCTGGACATGCTGATCCGCCAGCGACCGGTCGGCGAGCGGGTGCAGGTGCGCACCTTCCACCGCTGGTGCCAGGAGCAGGCGCGCCAGCACCAGCTCGACATGCCGGCCGAACCGGGCAGCGACGCCTTCTACGCCGAACTGCCGCACACCATCGCACAGGCCGTCGCGGACGGTCTGATGCCAGGGAGCCGCTACAGCGCCGTCCTGATCGACGAAGCCCACGACTTCGACGACGGCTGGCTGCGCACCGCCGCCAGCATGGTCTCGCAAGACACCCGCAGCCTGCTGGTGCTCTACGACGACGCGCAATCGATCTACCAGACCAGCCGGCGGCGTTTCAGCTTCGCCAGCGTCGGCATCCAGGCGCAGGGCCGCACCAGCGTGCTGCGGCTGAACTACCGCAACACCGCCGAGGTACTGGCGTTGGCGCTGGCCTGCACCCGCGGTCGGTTGCAGCCCGACGGGCTGGCGCGGCTGCGTCCCGACGATGCGATGCAGACCGTCACCCCCGCCACCTCCGGCCGCCACGGCCCGAAGCCCGTGCTGCTGCACGCCCGCGACCCTGCCGACGAAGCCGAGCAGATCGCCGAGCACATCGGAGCAGCCCGCACGCGCGGCGTGGCGTGGAGCGACATGGCCGTGCTGTGCCGCACACGGACGCAGCTCGCGCCGATCGCGCAGGCACTGCAGCGGCGCGGCTGGCCGGTGGACTCCATGGGCGCTGCCGACTTCCGCCGCTTCGACTGGCAGCGGCCACGCATCCGGCTGCTGACGCTGCACAGCGCGAAGGGGCTGGAGTTCGCGCTGGTGCTGGTCGCAGGGCTGCAGGCTTTGCCGTGGCACGGCGAGTCGATGGACGACGCGGCACGGCTGCTGTATGTCGCGATGACCCGGGCCACCCATGCGCTGGTGCTCTCGGCCTGCGGCGCATCGCCGATCGTCGAGCGTGTGCAGCGCGCACTGTCGGGAGCGGCCATCCCCGAGGCATCGGCAAGCCGTCTGGCAACCCTGACCTAGAGCTTGCACTCCAATCTTTGCTGCAGCGCAGCAAATTACTTGCATCCCGGTGCAATCGTCCTATACTTCATTCCATGCTGCAGTGCAGCAAAACTTTTCAGGAGCAACACCATGACGATCAACACCGAACAACTGGCCGCCGCGAACAAAGCCAACCTGGACACGCTGGTCGAGCTGACCCAGAAGGCCTTCGCCAGCATCGAAAAGCTCGTCGAGCTGAACATGCAAGCCGCCCGCGAGTCGCTGGAGCAGTCCGCCGAGCAGGCCAAGGCGGTGCTGACCGTCAAGGGCCCGCAAGAGCTGGCCGCTCTGCAACAGGATTTCCTGAAGCCGGCGCAAGACAAGGCCATGGCCTACGGCCGCCAGGTCTATGACATCGCCACCGCGACGCAAGCCGAAGTGACCAAGGCCGCCGAAGCCCAGATCGCTGCCGCCAAGTCCCAGTTCACGACCCTGGTCGAAGAAGCCACCAAGAACGCCCCGCAAGGCAGCGAAGCCGCCATGGCCATGGTCAAAACCGCCATGACCAACGCCTCGACCGCGTTCGAAAGCGTGCAGAAGGCTGCCCAGCAAGCCACCAACCTGGCTGAAACCAATCTGAAGAACCTCGGCGAAACCGCCGAGAAGGCCACCAAGGCCGCTGTCAAGCGCCGCGGCTGATGGCCGACGCCGTGTTCTGAACCAGTTGTCTCCTCGGTGCCTGCTCTGCAGGGATCGATTCAAGCCCGGCTTCGGCCGGGCTTTTTTTCGTCTGGTGGCGACTGGCGTCAGCGCCGGCCGAAGGTCAGCGGCAGTCCGTCCTTCAGCCGCAGCGTGACGTTCAGTTCGGCGGTCGGACGAATTTCTTCCCCCGACTCCACCGCCAGCGTGTACCGCTGCAGCAGCATCGCGGCGTCAGGCGCACGAGGCTGCCGGCCGGGAGGCGCCACGGGCCGACCTGTGCGTCCTTCACCGCCCGCCGGCTCATCAGCGCGGGCACGGGCGGGTATAGCCGCATCGCCTCCTTGAGTGTGGCGCCCAGCCAGTCGAGCCGGGGCAGGTCGGCGGGCGTCGGGTCGCGGCCGGCCAGCACCTGATCGACCTCGTCGCGGGCGCGGCGAGCGGTCTCCGGGCACTCGGCCATCAGGCGGCTCCACCACAGCAGCGCCGTGGCCGAGGTCTCGTGGCCGGCCTGGAAGATCACCAGGCACGGTCGTGCAGCTCGGCGCGGCTCAGGCCGCCTCCCGTGGCCTCGGGATCCCCGGCGTCCTCGTCGCGGGCCGCGAGCATCATCGCCAGCACGTCATCCGTCGGCACGGCGGCGGGGTCGGCCGACTGGGCGTGCAGGCGGGCGTCGATGTGGTGGTCCACCAGCCCGTGCAGCGTGCGCAGCGCCCACCGCTTGCGGGCCTTGCCGGGCAGCGGCAGCCAGTCCGGCAGCGTCATCGGCAGGAACATCTCGCGCATCGCCTGCCGGCCGAGCGCCTGCGTCGCCTCACTGGCCTCGCGGGCTTCGTCACGCGCCTGGCGGCCGAACAGGGTGCGCAGGATCACGTCCATCGTCAGCCGCGTCATCAGCGCGTCCACCTCGACACGGGCGCTTGCCCGGCCGAAGGGCACGGCGGCGAGGGGCGTGGTCATGGCGGTGATCATTCCCCAAACAGGTCAGCATGGGTACCAGCGCGCACGAAACTGATGGCCTGGTCATCAAGCTGGTAGATCAGCAGGAAGTCACCGCCGATGTGGCATTCGCGGTGATCGGCCCACTCGCCTTTCAGCGCGTGATCCAGCCATTCCGGCCCTAGCGACGCGTCGTTGGCGATCAGCAGCAGCATCGCCTCCTTGAGTCGCCCCAGGTCGTAGCGGCCAGAGCGCGACAGCCGCTCCCAATCTTTCAGAAACGTGCGGGCATAGTCCGAAGCCCTAGGCAGAGCGGCCCGCTTACTGGCGGCTGTTCTTTTCGAGGTCATCGAACAGGGCTTCGGCCGAGGAAAAACGGGCGCGGCGAGCGGCGAGCATGGCGCGAGACTCTTCCATCGCGGCACGGGTTTCGGCGTTGGGCACCTTCATCTCCAGCGGCAACGCCTGGTCAATCACGACACGGCGCAGGAACAGCCGCACCGCCTCGGAGACTGACAGGCCCATCGCTGCCAGCGCCTGGGTCGCCAGTGCCTTGGTGTCTTCATCGACACGGACGTGGAGCATCGAGCTGTGTTCAGCCATCGGTTTTCTCCTGGAAGGAAGACTGAAGTCTGTATCTCAGAAGAGATACCGTCAAGCACAAGCCCGTGGTCCCGACAGTCACACCCGCATCGCCAGCGCCTCGCCCAACTCGGTCGTCGAAGCCGCCCCACCCAGGTCCGGCGTGCGCGGCCCGTCCACCAGCACCTGCTCGATCGCCCGCACGATCGCGTCGTGGGCATCGCGTTCGCCGAGGAAGTCGAGCATCAGCGCCACCGACCACACCATCGCGACCGGGTTGGCGATGTTGCGGCCGTAGATGTCCGGCGCCGAGCCATGCACCGGCTCGAACAGGCTCGGGAACCGCCGCTCCGGGTTCAAGTTGGCGGACGGTGCCAGCCCGATCGTGCCGGTGCAGGCCGGGCCGAGGTCGCTCAGGATGTCGCCGAACAGGTTGGTCGCCACCACCACGTCAAAGCGTTGCGGCTGCAGCACGAAGCGGGCAGTGAGGATGTCGATGTGCTGTTTATCCACCGTCACCTGTGGATAACTCTGGTGCATCGCGTCGGCGCGGCCGTCCCACCAGGGCATGCTCAGCGCGATGCCGTTGCTCTTGGTCGCCACCGTCAGGTGCTGGCGCGGGCGGCTCGCGGCCATCTCGAAGGCGTACTTCAGCACCCGGTCGGCGCCGAAGCGGCTGAACACCGACTCCTGGATCACGATCTCGCGCTCGGTGCCGGCGTACATCGTGCCCCCGAGGTTGGTGTACTCGCCCTCGGTGTTCTCGCGCACGATCAGCATGTCGATGTCGCCCGCCTTGCGCCCGGCCAGCGGGCACGGCACGCCCTCGAACAGCCGCGCCGGCCGGAGGTTGATGTACTGGTCGAACTCGCGGCGGAACTTCAGCAGCGAACCCCACAGCGAGACGTGGTCCGGCACGATCGCCGGCCAGCCAACCGCGCCGAACAGGATCGCGTCCATGCCCTGGAGTTGGGCCTTCCAGTCGGCGGGCATCATCTCGCCGTGCTGCTGGTACCAGTCGCAACTGGCCCATTCGATCGGGTGCAGGTCGAGTTCGAAACCGAACCGCTGCGACGCGGCCTGCAGGGTGCGCAGGCCCTCGGGCATCACTTCCTTGCCGATGCCGTCGCCGGGGATGACGGCGATGCGATAACGATTGCTCATGGGGTTCTCCTCAATAGGGGCCGGACGACGGCGCCGCCACCGGGCCGCTGCCCAGGCCGAAATCACGCGCCAGCTTGCGCGTCGCCTGCGCCAGCAGCGACACGTCGATGCCGACGGCGACGAAGCGTGCGCCAAGTGATAGATAGTGCCTGCCCATCGCCGGGTCACCGGTCAGCGTGCCGGCCGCCTTGCCGCAGGACTGGATCGTGCGGATCGCGCCATCGATCGCGGCCTGCACTTCCGGGTGGCCGGGGTTGCCACGGTGGCCCATCGACGCGGCCAGATCCGCCGGGCCGATGAACACGCCCTCGACACCGTCCACTGCGCAGATCGCCTCCAGGTTCTGCAGCGCCGTGACCGACTCGGCCTGCACGATCAGGCAGACCTCGTCGTTGGCCTTGGCGAGGTAGTCGGTGCGGGCATTCCAGCGCGAGGCCCGCGCCACCGCGGCCCCGACGCCGCGGGTGCCCTCGGGCGGGTAGCGCATCGCCGAGACCAGCGCGGCGGCCTGCTCGGCGGTGTCCACCATCGGCACCAGCAGCGTGCGCACGCCGATGTCGAGCATCTGCTTGATCACGGCCGCGTCGCCCTGGACGATGCGCACCACCGGGTGCGCACGGTACGGCGCCACGGCCTGCAACTGCGCCAGCACGCTGCGCACGTCGTTGGGCGCGTGCTCGCCGTCGATCAGCACCCAGTCGAAACCGGCGGTGGCGCAGACTTCGGCCGCGTAGTCGTTGGCGAGCGACAGCCACAGGCCGACCTGGGCCGGGCCGTCGCGCAGGGCGAGCTTGAAAGGATTGCCGAACTGGGTGTCGGGGTGGGCGAAGGTCATCGTGGTCGGTCTCCAATGTCGGGTGATGCGAGGCGCGGGACTGGCCGCAGCGGGCTGGCCGATCAGGTAGCGATCACGCGCAGATACCCCCGCGCGCCTTGGTCCAGCAGTTTCTGGTCCGCCGTGACCAGCGTCAGGTCCAGGTGCCGTGCCGTGGCGGCGATGATCCGGTCGGCGGGGTCGCCATGCGGCGCACCGGGCAGATGCGAACTGGCGATGGCGATCGCGGGCGACAACTCCGCCAGCCGGACCCCAGGCAAGGCCAGCACCGCCTCCATCCACCGCTCGACCTCCTGCCCCAGCCGCAAGCGGCCCTTGCTCGCCAGCATGCCGATTTCCCAGGGCGTGATGGCACTGATCCAGACCTGATCGCCCGCCTCGTCGATGGCGGTGCGTGCGCGAATCGACAGCCGCTCATCCCCTTCGACCAGCCAGACCAGCACATGGGTATCCAGCAAGACACCGTGCAGGCGGCCCGTCATGCATCGGCTTCCCACGCTTCGTCGATCGGTGCGACCAGATCGCCTTGCAAGCGCACCCGACCCTTGAGCGCACCGAACAGCGAGCCGGTCGGCGCCGATGGCGGCATGGGCACCAGCCGCGCCACAGGGCGCCCGCGCTTGGTGATGGTCAAGGATTCGCCCGTGTTCGCCACGTCGTCCAGCAATTGGAGGCACCGGGCCTTGAACTCACCCGCAGGGATCGCAGAGATGGTCATGTCGAGTCACCATGGTCATGTGTCATGGTCATTTTGAACCGATGCAGGGGCATGTCAAGGAAAGGGGTGGCGGGGCAGTCAGTCAAAGCACAACCAGAAATCGGCAAAGCTGGGTATTCTGCCCGCGCCACCAGCCTCTCGGAGTTGCCATGCCCTGGACCCCTGCCCCCACCCGCTACGACGCCATGCCCTACCGCTTCTGCGGTCGCAGCGGCCTGAAACTGCCCGCCCTGTCGATGGGCCTGTGGCACAACTTCGGCGACACCACGCCGCTCAGCCTGCAGCGCGAGATGGTGACCACCGCCTTCGACCTCGGCATCACCCACTTCGACCTCGCCAACAACTACGGCCCGCCCTACGGCAGCGCCGAGGCGAATTTCGGCCGCCTGCTGCGCGAGGAGCTGAAGCCCTACCGCGACGAGCTGGTCATCTCCAGCAAGGCGGGTTGGGACATGTGGCCCGGCCCCTACGGGCAAGGCGGCGGCTCGCGCAAGTACGTGCTGGCGAGCCTCGACCAGAGTCTGAAGCGCCTCGGCACCGACTACGTGGACATCTTCTACTCGCACCGCTTCGACGCCGAAACGCCGCTGGAGGAAACCGCCGGCGCGCTGGCGACCGCCGTGCAGCAGGGCAAGGCGCTGTACGTCGGCATCT
>JBEANV010000296.1:0-3337 GCA_041165285.1 Pseudomonadota bacterium
TCAAGCTCATTTACTTGGCCCCTGCCTTCTTTTCTTTCTTCTTGAACATCTCCAGCATGCGCCGGGTGACCAAGAAGCCGCCAAAGACGTTCACAGCCGCCAGCGCCACGGCCAGCACGCCCATGGTCTTGCCCAACGGGGTGACGGTGAGTGCGGCCGCCAGCATGGCGCCCACGATGACGATGGCCGACACCGCATTGGTCACGGCCATCAAGGGGGTGTGCAGCGCGGGGGTCACCGTCCAGACCACGTGGTAGCCAACATAGATGGCCAGCACGAAGATGCTGAGGTTGATGACGACGTGGCTGACGGGCTCAAGGGCTTCCATCATGGTCTCCTGGATGCGTGAATCAGAAACGGATCAGAACTTGCGGATTTCTTTGATCTGGTTGCCCTCGTCGAGCAACACGACCTTGGGCTTGTACGTGGCCACTTCCGGATCGCTCATGGGCGCGTAGGTGCAGATGATGAGCAGGTCGCCCACATGCGCCTTGCGCGCCGCCGCGCCGTTGAGCGAGATCACGCCCGAGCCCCGGGGGGCCTTGATGACGTAGGTCGAGAAGCGCTCGCCGTTGTTGATGTTGTAGAGCTCGATGTACTCGAACTCTTTCATGTCGGCCGCATCGAGCAGGTCTTCATCGATGCCGCACGAACCTTCGTAGTTCAGGTCGGCTTCGGTGACGGTGGCACGGTGCAGCTTGGCACGCAGCATGACGCGTTGCATATCTCTATCTCCAGGCTGGCGCAGGGACTTCAGGCGCGCAGCAGTTGGCCGTCGCGGCACATCAGGCAGGCCTTGACGATGTCGTCTTCGAGGTCGACGTGGAACTGGGCTTCCTTGTTCAGCACAAGCTTCAGGAAATCCAGCACGTTGCGGGCGTACAGCGACGATGAATCGGCGGCCACCAGGGCCGGCAGGTTGGTCTCGCCCACCAGGGTCACGCCGTGCTTGACGACGGTCTGGTCGGCTTCGGTCAGCGGGCAGTTGCCGCCCGCGGGCGCGGCCAGGTCGACGATGACCGAGCCAGGCTTCATCGACTTGACCATCTCTTCAGACACCAGCACGGGCGCAGCGCGACCGGGGATCAAGGCGGTGGTGATGACGATGTCGGCAGCGGCCACGCGCTTGGCCACTTCCACCTTCTGTCGGTCGAGCCAGGACTGCGGCATCGGGCGGGCGTAACCGCCCACGCCCACGGCGGCCTCCTTCTCTTCGGCCGTTTCATACGCCACGTCGATGAACTTGGCGCCCAGCGACTCGACCTGCTCTTTCACCGAGGGCCGCACGTCGGACGCTTCGATCACCGCGCCCAGGCGCTTGGCCGTGGCGATGGCCTGCAAACCGGCCACGCCCACACCCAGGATCACCACACGGGCGGCCTTGATGGTGCCGGCCGCCGTCATCAGCATGGGGAACAGGCGCTGGTACTTGTCGGCAGCGATCATCACGGCCTTGTAGCCAGCGATGTTGGCCTGTGAAGACAGCACGTCCATGCTCTGGGCACGGGTGGTGCGCGGCGCGGCTTCGAGCGCGAAGGCCGTCAGCTTGGCGTCGGTCATCGACTGCAGGCCGGCCTTGTCATGCGGGTTGAGCATGCCCACCAGCACGGCGCCCGGCTTCATCAGCGGCAGCTCGTGGGCTTGAGGGGTGCGCACCTTCAACACCATGTCGGCACCCAGGGCGCCGGCGGCGTCGGTGATCTCGGCACCGGCGGCCACATAGGCTTCGTCCGTCACACTGGCCGCAACGCCCGCACCCGACTGCACGCGCAGGGTGTGGCCTTGGGCCTTGAGTTTCTTGACGGTCTCCGGGGTCACGGCCACGCGGGTCTCGCCCGCGAGGGTCTCCAGGGGGACGCCAATCAGCATGTGTGTCTCCTAATCTTGGCCAGATGCGCGAAAGCAAGAACTCGCGAGCATACACAAACAAATATTCAAAATGGGCGATTCGCACATTTTGAAGCAATCGGGCTTACAACGATTTGGAACGGCATGGCGCGCGCGCAAATCCGCCCGGCATGTCAGAACATGACATGCCGCGTTGTCAGAATTGCGAATCATACCCGAGTGCGCTTGGTGCAAATCCCAGTCATCCACTTGCCCCCACATTCGGGGATAATGTTCGGTTCATGAGATCTGCCCTTCCGATGCCCGTGAATGCCGTAGCCCCCCAAGTCCGCTGGAAACCCAATGTGACTGTGGCCGCCATCATCGAGCGCGATGGGCGCTTCTTGCTGGTCGAAGAAGAGACCTCCGATGGTCTCTTGCTCAACAACCCTGCGGGCCACCTCGACCCGGGCGAGTCGCCGCTGCAAGCCGTGATCCGCGAAACCCTGGAAGAAACCGCTTGCGGCTTCACGCCCACGGCCTTTCTGGGCATGTACATGTCGCGCTTTCGGCGCACCCGCACCGGCGAAGACACCACCTATCTGCGTCTGGCCTTTGTGGGCACGGCGGGCGAGCCCGACCCCACGCTGGAATTGGATGAGGGCATCGTGCGGACCGTGTGGCTGACGCCCGATGAGATCCGCGCCCAGCCGCAGCGCCTGCGCAGCCCGCTGGTGATCGAGTGCATCGACGCCTACCTGGCCGGCCAGCGCTTCCCGCTGGACATCGTCACGGTGCACGAAAGCCTGTTCAGCGCGCCCGCCTTGAACCGCGCCGCGTGAACGCTGCATGCACACCGCTTGATCGCCGCATGAAGGTCGCATGAGCGCCAAGCCCCAGCGCGTGGTCGTCGGTCTGAGCGGCGGCGTCGATTCCGCCGTGTCGGCCTGGCTGCTCAAACAGCAGGGCCACGAGGTCATCGGCATCTTCATGAAAAACTGGGAAGACGACGACGACAGCGAGTTCTGCTCGTCGCGTCAGGATTTCCTGGATGCGGCCTCGGTGGCCGACGTGATCGGCATCGAGATCGAGCACGTGAACTTCGCTGCCGACTACAAGGACCGCGTCTTCGCCGAGTTCCTGCGCGAGTACCAGGCCGGCCGCACGCCCAACCCCGATGTGCTGTGCAACGCCGAGATCAAGTTCAAGGCTTTTCTGGACCACGCCATGCGCCTGGGCGCCGAGAAAATCGCCACGGGGCATTACGCACGGGTGCGATCGGTGCCCGATGCAGCCTACGCCGACATCTCCGAAGGCCTGCGCTACGAGTTGCTCAAGGGCCTCGATCCGCTGAAGGACCAGAGCTACTTCCTTCACCGCCTGAACCAGACGCAGCTGAGCAAGACGCTGTTCCCCGTGGGCGAGCTGCCCAAGACCGAGGTGCGCCGCATCGCCGCCGAGATCAAGCTGCCCAACGCCAAGAAGAAGGATTCCACCGGCATCTGTTTCA
>JBEANV010000297.1:0-5408 GCA_041165285.1 Pseudomonadota bacterium
CGTCGGTGACGGCAGGCTGGCTCAGCGAAACGGTGTAGCCGGAGGCGACTTCGCCCTCGACGACCGAGCCGGGGCCGGTGATGGAGACGAGGCAGGTGTCCTCGGGACCGGGTGTACCGGGGCCTAAGGGGCCAGCGTCGTCGGTGATGGTCGTGGTGACGCTGGTGTGGGCGGGGTCGATGTTGACGATCTCGGCATCGTTGGCAGAGAGGCCAGCGATCGTGACGGTGAATGGCTCCGCGCCTTCGGCCAGTGTGTCGTCGAGGGTGGGGATGTCGAACCGGACCGAGATCTGGCCGGCCGGCACCGTGACCGAGGTGGTTGGGGTGAAATCCTTGCCGGCGGTGGCCGCGCCTGTGTAGGCCAGTGCCACGGTCACGTCGACCGCGCTGGGATTCGACAGGCTGACGACGTAGTTGGTGGCGGTCTGGCCCTCGACCACGCTGGACGGGCCGTCCAGGCGCACGACGACATCGGCTGCTTCGAAGATCGGGCCATCGGCCGGGCCTGCGTTGCCGCCGTTGAAGAGGGTTGCGCCTTGCTGGAACTGGTCGTAGGCGTACTGGTATTCCTGCGGAGAAACGACTTCGATGACGCGGTCCACGATCACGCCGGCCTGCAGCGACCCGTCACCGCCTTCTGCACCAGCGCCAGTGACAAAGTCAAGCTCGCCGTCGTCCAGGCGCGCGACCAGTTTGTCGAGTGTCGGATCGCCTGTGGTGGTGAATCGCTTGCCATCGACGGTCAGCTGCACGATGCCGCGCTGTTCGGTGAGCAGCACGTCGCCCTTGCGGATGACGTCGCCGAGCTTGAGCGGCGTGGTGCTGCCATCGTCCAGGCGCTTGACCGCGCCGCCCCACAGCCCCGTCACCACACCCGCCGGCATGCGGGCGGGAACGTAATGCACGTTCAGCTCCTGCGGCTCATGGCGACGCGCCGCGTCGGCGTGGCTGGAGGAGGCGCGTGTGGATGCCGAAGCGGCAACGGACTTGGAGACGGGCATGGGAAGCCTTTCGACGGAGCGCGGGATCGATGAGCGTGCGTCGCCCGGGCCGGATCGGCATGGGGGGCGCGGTTGTCGTCGATATCGGCGTGCGGTCGGTCGGCCTTGAGCCCCGGCATGGGGGGCCCGGTTTCTGTACGGTCAGGTTGTCGGAACGAAGGTATCGACCGCGTCCGTGATGAGTCCGTCCAGCCCGAGGTCGAGCAGCAGATCGGCCCGCGCGGCGTCGTTGACCGTGTAGGCCAGCACCCGGAGCCCGTCATGGTGCAGCTCGCGCAGGAGTTCCTCGGTGACAAGCGACTCTTCGAGGATCACGGCCACGCAGTCCAGTCGCTCGGCGATGTCGAAGCAATCGGGTGCCAGGGCGTCCAGCAGCAAGGCCCGTGGCAGCTCCGGCACCGCTTCGCGGGCTGCGGCCAGTGCGCGCGGCTCGAAAGAGCTGAGCAGTGGCCAGGTGCCGAGCCCGTCTCGCACGGCCTCGCCCCAGCGCTGCCGGACGGTGTGCGCAACGACCTGTCCCGTGCGCTCTTCGTCGCCGGGCACGGGCTTGAGTTCGAGATTGAGCAGATGTCCGTTGCGCAGGCAGAACGCAGCGATGGCATCGAGGCTCGGCAGTGGCTCGCCAGCGTGCAGGCGGCTGTGCCAGCCTCCGGCGTCGAGCCGCGCGAGATCGGCCCAGTGCAGGTCACCGGCGCTGCCGGCGGCGTCGGTGGTGCGCTCCAGCGTGTCGTCGTGCAGCAGGAAGGGCACGCCGTCTGCGCTCAATTTCACATCGCACTCGAATGCCCGCCAGCCCAGCGCAGCCCCGGCGCGAAAGGCGGCCAGCGTGTTCTCGGGGGCAAGCCGACCGGCGCCGCGGTGGGTGATCCAGGTCGGGTAGGGCCAGGGCATGACCGCGGCCGCGGCCGGGATCGGTTGCTCGGGACCGTCGTCGTTCGGCAGGGTACGGTTCGGGCTCATGGTGGCACTCCAGCGCGGGCGAAGTCTGCAGTCTGCAGCATCTGGGGGCCGTGTGGCGTTGCGCCGTGTCAGGCGAAGCGGTTTGGTACAAACAACACTTGCCAACGGGCCAAAGCACTTGTACGTCGGCTGAAATGGCCGCTGCGGTAGCATGGCGGGCTCTGCGCGCCCCCCGCGCGCTGCTGCTTTCGCGGCCAAATGAACGCACCGTTTCCCCTGAATCCGCTCCTACAGACGCCCGGTACCCTCCTGGACCCGGCCCCCGCCGAAGCTCGCCTGCGCGAGATTCCGTACAACTACACCTCGTTCTCGGACCGCGAAATCGTGATCCGGCTGCTCGGTGCAAGGGCCTGGGAACTGCTCGACCGCCTGCGCGGCGAGCGCCGCACCGGGCGCTCCGCGCGGATGCTCTACGAGGTGCTGGGCGACATCTGGGTCGTGCAGCGCAATCCCTACCTCGAAGACGACCTGATCGACAACCCGAAGCGTCGCCAGATGCTGATCGACGCGCTGCACCACCGCCTCGGCGAGGTCGAGAAGCGCCGCGATCCGGGCAATGACGCTGGCCGTGACGAGCTGGTGGGCGAGCTGCTGAAGGCCGCCCGTGGCGCGGTCGAGCGTTTCGGCGAGCGGTTCCGCAGCGTCTATGACCTGCGCCAGCGCACCAAGAAAGTGCTGGGCCGCCACACGCGCAAGGACAACCTGAAGTTCGACGGCCTGAGCCGCGTCTCGCATGTGACGGACGCGACCGACTGGCGCGTCGAGTACCCGTTTGTCGTGCTGACGCCGGACACCGAGGCCGAGATGGCCGCGCTGGTGGCGGGCTGCGTCGAGCTGGGTCTGACGATCATCCCGCGTGGCGGTGGCACCGGCTACACCGGCGGCGCCGTGCCGCTGACGTGGAAGAGCGCGGTCATCAACACCGAGAAGCTGGAGCAGATGACCGAGGTCGAGCTGATCGATCTGCCGGGCGTGGCGCACAAGGTGGCGACCGTCTGGACCGGCGCTGGCGTCGTCACGCAGCGTGTGTCGGATGCGGCTGAGCGGGCTGGCTTCGTGTTCGCGGTCGATCCCACATCGGCCGAGGCGAGCTGCATCGGCGGCAACATCGCGATGAACGCGGGCGGCAAGAAGGCGGTGCTCTGGGGCACCGCGCTGGACAACCTGGCCTCGTGGAAGATGGTGACGCCCGAGGCCAAGTGGCTCGAAGTGATCCGCCTGAACCACAACCTGGGCAAGATCCACGACATCGAGACCGCCAGCTTCGAGCTGAACTACTACGACGCCACGGGCACGAAGCTGGAGCGCACCGAGCGGCTCGACATCCCTGGCCGCACCTTCCGCAAGGAAGGGCTCGGCAAGGATGTCACCGACAAGTTCCTGGCGGGGCTGCCCGGCATCCAGAAGGAAGGCTGCGACGGCCTGATCACCTCGGCGCGCTGGGTCGTCCACCGCATGCCCGACCACGTCCGCACGGTCTGCCTGGAGTTCTTCGGCAACCCGATCCAGTGCGTGCCGTCGATCGTCGAGATCAAGAACTTCATGTTCGAGGAGATGAAGAAGCCAGGCGGGGCGATCCTGGCCGGGCTGGAGCATCTGGACGACCGTTATCTGAAGGCGGTTGGCTACGCGACCAAGAGCAAGCGCGGCGGTCTGCCCAAGATGGTGCTGGTGGGCGACATCGTCGGCGACGATGCGGATGCCGTGGCGCGGGCGACCAGCGAGGTCATCCGTCTGGCCAACGCCCGCTCGGGCGAAGGCTTCGTGGCCATCAGCGCCGATGCGCGCAAGAAGTTCTGGCTCGACCGCAAGCGCACGGCCGCCATCTCCAAGCACACCAATGCGTTCAAGGTGAACGAGGACGTGGTGATCCCGCTGGAACGCATGGGCGAGTACACGCTGGGCATCGAGCGCATCAACATCGAGCTGTCGCTGCGCAACAAGCTTGCGCTGCTCGATCGCCTCGAAACCCTGTTCACCACCGGCAACCTGCCGCTGGGCAAGACCGACGACGCCAACGACATCCCGAGTGCCGAGCTGCTGGGTGACCGGGTGGCGCAGGCACTGGGCTTGCTGCGCGAGGTGCGCACGCTGTGGTCGGGCTGGAAAACCGGTCTGGATCTGGCGCAGCACGACGAGGCGAGCGCTGGCCGCAGTTTCTTCGACCAGTTGCAAGACCGCAGCCTGCGTGCCTCGTGGAAGACGCAGATCCTCAAGCCGCTGCAGCAGGTCTTCACTGGCGCGGCGTTTGTGCCGGTCATCGACGAGATGCGGCGCATCCACCAGGAGGTGCTGCGCGGGCGGGTCTGGGTGGCGCTGCACATGCACGCCGGCGACGGCAACGTCCACACCAACATCCCTGTCAACAGCGACAACTACGAGATGCTGCAGACGGCGCACGAAGCCGTGGCGCGGATCATGGTGCTGGCGCGCTCGCTGGACGGCGTGATCTCGGGCGAACACGGCATCGGCATCACCAAGCTCGAATTCCTCACCGACGACGAGCTGAAGAACTTCGCGACCTACAAGGCCAAGGTCGATCCCGAAGGGCGCTTCAACAAGGGCAAGCTGCTGCGCCAGAAGGACCGGATCACGGATCTCGGCGCCGACACCCGGTTGGGCGACCTGAGCGACGCCTATACGCCGAGTTTCGGGCTGATGACGCACGAGTCGCTGATCATGCAGCAGAGCGACATCGGCGACATCGCCGCGTCGATCAAGGACTGCCTGCGCTGCGGCAAGTGCAAGCCGGTCTGTGCCACGCACGTGCCGCGGGCGAATCTGCTCTACAGCCCGCGCAACAAGATCCTGGCCACGTCGCTGCTGATCGAGGCGTTCCTCTACGAAGAGCAGACGCGCCGCGGCATCAGCCTGAAGCACTGGGAAGAGTTCGAGGATGTGGCCGACCACTGCACGGTCTGCCACAAGTGCCTGTCGCCGTGCCCGGTGAAGATCGACTTCGGCGACGTGTCGATGAACATGCGCAACCTGCTGCGCAAGATGGGCCAGAAGAGCTTCCGACCGGGCAACGCTGCCGCGATGCTGATGCTCAACGCGACCAACCCCGAGACGATCAAGCTCGCCCGCGGGGCGCTGGTCGGCGTGGGGATGAAGGCGCAGCGGTTTGCCCACGACCTGCTGAAGTCGGTGGCAAAGAAGCAGACCGCCGCGCCCCCGTCCTCGGTCGGCACCGCGCCGATCAAGGAACAGGTGATCCACTTCATCAACAAGAAGCTGCCGGGCGGCCTGCCGAAGAAGACGGCGCGTGCGCTGCTGGACATCGAGGACAAGGACTACGTCCCGATCATCCGCAACCCGAAGGCAACGACGGCCGAGACCGAGGCGGTGTTCTATTTCCCGGGCTGCGGCTCGGAGCGCCTGTTCTCGCAGGTCGGGCTGGCGACGCAGGCGATGCTGTGGCATGCGGGCGTGCAGACGGTGCTGC
>JBEANV010000298.1:0-5052 GCA_041165285.1 Pseudomonadota bacterium
TCTCGCCGCCGTCGCGCGACGCGCTGCGGTACACGCGGTCGGCCCAGCGGCTGCGGTAGAAGGCGAGCAGGTGGTCCGGGTGGTCCTGGCTTTGGCTGCCCGCCACGATGTTCATGTGGACACAGCCCTGGCTGTCCGGCACGGCGCTGGTCTGCCACGTCCGGCCCTGGTCGTGGCTGAGGTAGAGCACGCTGTCGTCGTCGTCACCGCTCCAGCGCAGCCCCGGCAAGGCACGGCAGCGGAACACCGGCAGCAGCCACGCCCCGTCGCGCCGCACCACGGGCGGCTGGCGCACGAACAGCCCGCTGCCGGGCAGCAGGTCGCGCGGCGCGTCCCACGTCCGGCCGCCGTCCGCCGAGGTGCGGCAGCGCACGACGGCCGTGTTCTGGTGACCGGCGCGCTGGGCGGTGTGGATCAGCCAGAGGCGGCCGTCCGGGGTGCCAGTGGCGTCGAACAGGATCGGGTTCTGCTCGGAACGCGCCGCGTCGTGGCTGAGCCGCACGGGTTCGCTCCACGCTGCCGCACCGGACATCCCCGGTGTCAGCCGCGAGAACCACACGCAGATGTCCGACAGCCCCTCCTGCGTGCCGCCGAACCAGACGCAGCCGAGGCACCCGTCCGGCAGCGTCGCGAGGTTGGCCGCGTGGCTCTGCACGCCCGGCGCCGGCAGGTCCAGCACGGACTCGCCGGGGATCAGGTCAGGATGCAACCCGTCAAGCTTGCCGTTCACGCCCGTGCCCTCCGCCCCTGGATGAGCTGCTGCGCGTAGCGGATCGCGTCGATGAGGCTGTCGGCATTCGCCACGCCCTTGCCGGCGATGTCGAACGCGGTGCCGTGGTCCACCGAGGTGCGCAGGATCGGCAGGCCCAGCGTGATGTTCACGCCGCTGATCGCCTGCCATTGCCCCGTCGCCGGATCGACGTTGAAGCCGAGCAGCTTGACCGGGATGTGCCCCTGGTCGTGGAACATCGCCACCACCGCGTCGAACTGGCCGGCGCGCAGCTTGATGAACACCGTGTCGCCCGGCCACGGCCCGCTCATCGCCTCGCCGCGGGCCTGGTACGCGCGGATCACGGGCGCGATCACGGCGTCGTCCTCCTTGCCCAGCACGCCGTTTTCGCCCGCGTGCGGGTTCAGGCCGCAGACCGCCACGCGGGGCTGTGCAAACCCGAGCGTGCGCAGTGCGTCCAGCGTCACGTCGAACACCCGCTCCAGCCGCTGCGGCGTCACCCGGCCCGGCACGCTGGCCAGGGCGCAGTGCGTCGTGACATGGGTGACGCGCATGTTCTCGTGCGCCAGCATCATCACGGCATCGCGCTGGCCAGTCAGATGGGCAAGCAGCTCGGTGTGGCCTTCGAACGCATGGCCGGCCAGGTGCAGCGCTTCCTTCGACAGCGGGCCGGTGACGATGGCATCCGCCTCGCCCGTCTGCACGAGTTCGACCGCCCGCACCACCGCCCGGTACGCCCACTCGCCGCCCGCCGCGCCGACCTCGCCGGTCTGCCAGGGCGCGTCCACCGGGCCGGGGTCGTCCAGTTGGTACAGCGTCGGGTCAGGCGACAGGCCCATCTGCGCCTCGGCCTGCCGCAGCGCGTCGCCGCAGCCGCAGACGGTCAGCGCCAGTTCGCCGGACCGCACGGCGGACTGCAACTGCCGCGCCGCCTTGGCGATGATCTCGGGGCCGATGCCGGCCGGGTCGCCCATCGTCAGGACCAGTCGGGTGGGGGTGCTCATGTCGTGTGTGTCCTCTGGGGTCAGTCGGCCTTGATGTTGGCGGTCTTGATGAGCTGCGCGATGCGCGCATGCTCGATCGGCACCAGCCTGGCGAGTTCGGCGGCGTCGCCACTGGCGGTGGTAACGCCCACGCCGCGCAGCTTGTCCACCACCTCGGGGTTCTTCAGCGCGGTCTGCAGCGCGCCCGAGAGCTTGGCCACCACGTCCTTGGGCGTCTTGGCTGGCGCGAACATGCCGTACCAAGCGCTGAACTGCCACTGCGGGAAACCAGCTTCGGCGAAGGTGGGCACGCCCGGCAGGTCGGGCGTGCGCTGCGGCAGGCCGATCGCGATCGCGCGGATCTTGCCGCCCTTGATCTGGCCCATTGCGGCCGTGGTGGTGTCGAAGATGACGTGCAGGCGCCCGCCCATCAGGTCCAGGCTGTGCGCATTACCGCCCTTGTAGGGCACGTGGGTCATCTTGGTGGCGCTCATCTCGGTGAAGAGTTCGCCGGCCAGGTGCAGCGGCGAGCCATTGCCCGACGAGCCGTACATCACCGAGCCGGGGTTCTTCTTGTCGGCGTCCACCAGGTCCTTGAGCGTCTTGTAGGGCGACTCGGTGTTGACGGTGGCGACGATGGGCGCCTGGCCGATCAGGCCGATCGCCTCGAAATCCGTCAGCGGGTTGTAGTCGGCCTTGATCAGGTTGGGGCTGGCAGCGTGCGTGGCCAGGCCGCCCACCAGCACGGTGTAGCCGTCGGGTGCGGCCTTGGCCACGGCGTTGGCGCCGAGCAGCGCGGCAGCCCCCGGCTTGTTGTCCACGATGACCTGGGTGCCCAGGGCCTCGCCCATCTTCTGGCCGATCAGGCGGCCGAGCATGTCGTTGGCGCCGCCGGCCGGATAGGGCACGACGACGGTGATCGGCCTGGACGGGAAGGCCGCCTGCGCCAAGGCGGTCAGTGGCGTCACGGCACAGGCCAGTGCTGCCAGGCAAAGGGCGCGGCGGGTGGAACGATGATCGGTCATGGTGTGTCTCCTCGTTGTGGGGTTCAAGGTGCCAATATGCTGCACAAACTTCCATAAAACTTCAATAGGTGTCACAACTATTCCTTCAAACCTTCCACCGACCTACCATCACCGACCATGTCCATGACTTCCGAAGCTCCTTCCTCTGTCCTGACGGTCGTCTCGCTGCTGCCGGCGCAGCGTCGGCAACGCATCGTCGATTTCCTGCGCCGCCACGGCGCCGTCACGCTGACGCAACTGGAGCAGGCGCTGGACGTGTCGATCTCGACGCTCCGCCGCGACCTTGACGCGCTGGCTGCGGAAGGCGTGATCGACCGCACCCACGGTGGCGCCCTGCTGCGCCAGCAGGGCTACACCGCGTTCGAGCCGGACTCGGTGGCGTCGTCCGAGCTGTCGCCCCGCGAGAAACGCGCCATCGGGGCGGCTGCCGCCGCGACCTTGCAGCCTTGGCAGAGCGTGATCTTCGACAGCGGCAGCACGGTGCTCGAAGCCGCCCGCGCCGCCGTGCAGCGCGGCATCCCGTTCACGGCGGTCACCAACGACCTCGCCATCGCGCAGGTGCTCGGCAGCAGCGCACAGGTGCAGGTCCACGTCTTCGGCGGCCACCTGCGCCCCGGCAGCCAGACGCTCGTCGGCGATGCGCTGATCGAGTCGGCGCGGGCAATCCAGGCCGACGTGCTGCTGTGCGGCGCCCACGCGATCACGGAGGGCGTCATCACCGAAACGTCGCCCGAGGTCGCCGCCGTCAAGCGGGCGCTGATGCGGGCAGCGGTCTGCCGGCGGCTGCTGGTGGATGCGTCCAAGTTCCGCCCGCGCACCTTCATGCAGGTCGCCACGCTGGCGGAGGTCGAGGAGGTGATCTGCGACGACGGGCTGGCGACAGAGGAAGCCGAGCGCATCCGCACGCTGGGCAAGCGGCTGACGCTGGTGTCGGTGCCGCAGTGACCTGTCCGGCGCCCCTCGCTGCGCTGCGCCTGCTGGCCGACGACCTGACCGGGGCGCTGGACAGCGCGGCGGCGTTCGGGGCGGGGGTGCCGGTGCATCTGGACTGCCCCGGTGCGGCGGTCGATGGTCCCGCCGCCGTGCAGGTGGTTCAGGTGGTCGCCACGGCCACCCGCGACGCACACGCCGATGAACTGCCCGCGCTGCTCGGCGCCAGCGTGCCCTGGCTGGCCAGCGCGGGGCTGGCGTTCAAGAAGGTGGACAGCCTGCTGCGAGGCAACACGCTGGACGAGGTGCGCTGGCTGGCGGCGGCGGGGGGCTTTCGGCGCGTGGTGTTCGCGCCGGCCTTTCCGGCGCAGGGGCGCTACACGGTGGGGGACCGGTTGGCGGTCGGATCACCGGGCGGTGCGGCGGACGAGGCAAGCGTGTGCGGCGGGAACCTGCGCGATGCGCTGCTCGCCGCGCCGTGGCCGGCCGACTGCGCGCTGGAGCTGCCCGAGGTACGCTCCGACGGCGATCTGGACCGCCTCGTCACCCGGCTGATCCACATCGACGGAGGACCGCGCACCTTGTGGTGCGGCAGTGCCGGGCTGGCAGCGGCCATGGCGCGGCAACGGTTGTGGATGTCGCCCGAGAACTTGCCCACCGCTCCGGCGCGGGCGGCTGGCCCCGTCTGGGTGATCGGCGCCAGCCACCAGGCGGTGACGCGGCGCCAGTGGGCGCGGGCCATCGCCGCTCACCCGGATGCGGTGACGGTGCGCCACGGCGATGCGGCGGCCTTCGAGCGGGCGCTGTCAGCCCTTTCGGTGTCTTCGGGCGGCACGGCATCGCGGCCTGCGCTTGCGCTGCTGGACCTCTCGCCGCTGGAGCCGCTCTCGCCCCACGAGGCCGCTGCGCTGCTGCACGCCCAGGTGCAGCGCCTGGCCGCGCTCCCCGAGGGGCCAAGCCGCTTGCTCGTGCTCGGCGGCGACACCGCGCGGGCGCTGGTGCGTGCCGCCGGCGTCGATCACCTCGTGTCCGGCCAACCGGTGCGGCCTGGCTGGGGACAGGCGCGCTGGGTCGGCGGGCGCTGGGACGGGCTGTGGATGGACTGCCGCTCCGGTGCCTTCGGCGACGACGACGACCTGCTGGCCGCGTTGGACCTTCGAACCTGATCCCGACGATCTCGACACCCCCAACCACCTCACCGAGGAGACAAACGATGCAACGCCGAACCGTCCACCGTGCCCTGCTGGGCGCCGCACTCGCCAGCGCGATCCCGTTCGCGGTGGCCCAGACCTACCCGACCAAGCCCGTCACGGTCATCATCCCCTTTCCGCCCGGCGGCACGCTGGACGCCGTCGGCCGGATGCTGGCGCAGCGCCTGGCCGCG
>JBEANV010000299.1:0-4042 GCA_041165285.1 Pseudomonadota bacterium
CGTGCGGTCGCGGCTGCCGTCGGAGCCGATGTAGGCGCGCAAGCGGTCTTCGGGATAGTCGAGCGCCAGCAGGTTCTCGATGCGCGAGACGATGTGCGTCTCTTCGTTGTAGGCCGAGATCACCACGGCCACCGGCGGCCAGTCGGGTTCGGCCTCGGCGTGGCCGGCGTCGATGCGGCGGTCGCGCTTGCGGAACACGAAGGCCACGTCGCGCAGGCCCTGGTTGATCGCCCCGATGACGAACAGCACCACCGGGTAGAGCGCATACGAGTAGAGGACCGCGACGACGCCCCCGATGGCGACGATGGCCAGCAGCGTGTGCAGCACTGGATCAGCCCTGCGCCGCCGTGTTCACCGTCTCGCGGTAGCCGGGGCGGGGAATCACCAGATCGCGGTACTCGCCCGGCTCGCCCGGCAGACCTTGCTCTGCCGCCTTGACGATGTTGTACATCTCGCGGGCGCTGACGTAGTGCAGCTTCCAGTCTCGGCCGTCGTTGTATTTGGCGTGCAGGTGCTCGTAGCACTGGCGCATCGGCTCACCCAGCAGGGTGTCCATGTCGCGCTCCTGCGTGCCGTGGGTGTGGATCTTGACAAAAATCCACTCGGGCTTGCCCTCGACATGGATGCCGGTCTCGATCCAGGTGTCCACGCGGTCGGCGGTCGGCGGGCAGCTTGTGCGGATGTCCGAATTCTCGATGCGCGGAATGATGCCGAACTTGCGGTCGTTCCATTTGAAGCCCAGCGGGCCCTGGATCAGCATCAGGTCGCCCGACGCCTGGCCGCCGACCTTCACACGCACGCCGGTGTCGTGCGACTTGCAGGCGTGCGGGTCGTCCTTGGCGTAGTAGATCTGGTTGATCGTCGAGGTCTGGCAGGGATCGGGCGAGGCGGGGAAGGTGTAGTCCACATAACAACCTTCCTCGCGCAGCACGATCAGCTCGTTGTTCACGCCGCAGCCGTAGCCTTCCGGGTGCGAGTTGTCCAGCGCCCAGTTGCCGTGGATGAAGGCCCAGCGCGGCTGCTTGGTGACCGGATCGACCGGCAACGCGTCATGGCGATCGACCAGCAGCTGCGTGAAGCGGCGCAGCTTCTCGCGCAGGCCGGCTTCGGTGTCCTTGTCGTGGTGCAGGTGGATTTCGATCTCGCCCAGCCCCATGCGGCAGAGTTCGACCAGTGGATCGAGGTGCTCGGGGCGGTATTCCTCTTCGGGGTAGAAGAAGCTGTGGATCGGGCTGCGGCCGTCGGCGTCCTTGAACGGGGCGCACAGGACCGGGTATTCCTGGCGCCAGCGGGCCACGCGCTTGCATTCGGTGGCGTAGTCCGGCTGCTTCCACATCGGTTCGTAGTGGTCGACAAAGCAGAACATCACATGCTTCGTCACGCCGGGCGGCACAGGTGCGCGCCAGTCCTGCTTCAGATAACTCGCCAGCCAGGTCTGGATATTGCGCTGGCGAATGAACAGCGCCACGACGCCAGCGATGGCTGCAAGCAGGACAGAAATGACAAGCACGACACTCATCGGAGCCTTTTGGTGTGGTGAGAATCCGCGCCGGTGCCCAACGCACGAACGGATGGCGAATTGTCTGAAAATCGGACCGGCCGAACTCTAGCATCGCCTGCCTGTCCGGGAAGACCCGCATTTGCTGAAGCTCAGCCGCCGCCGCCCAAATGGTGAGAAACTACAAAGGCCTTTACTGCAAAAATCGTGAAGACCATCATCAAGAAAGTACTTTTCACCCACTTGATGTTGTGTACGCGCTGGTAGGCAGTGGAATCCTGATCGGTCATGCCAGGGGATTGCGTAGCGCAGTACCAGGCAGAAATGCACAATGCGAGCAGGAAATACAGCACGGGCTGGTAAGTGCGTGACAGGAACCACGCGCAAACCAGAAAACCCACCAGCGAATTGCGCAGCAGCTCCACCATCTGCCGGTGCGGATTGCGTTTCGGCAGGCATTCGATCACGGTGGACAGGCTTTTGTAGGCGAGCACGATCATGCCGATCCACAGGAAATAGCCGACCAGCCCCAATTCAGCAAAACACAGCACAAAGGAATTGTGGGCGGTCAGCGGGTTATGGTCGATGAAATTGCCGTAACCGACACCAAAGACCGGTTTCCACTTGAGCAATTCCAGTCCCACCGACCAGGCCTCGATGCGCTCTGCCGCCGATTGTTCCTTCGACGAGATGGCCCGCCCGCCGATGGCGCTGGCCGCGATGAAGCCCGCGCCACCGAGTGCCATCAGCAAGGTGGTGCGGGTGGTGCCCAGCCAGTTCCGCACAAGGAAAAACAGCAGCGAGGCGGCCCCCAGCATGGCCCCGCGCGACTGGCTGAGGAAGATGGCGTAGCCCATCACCACACCCGGAGCCAGCACGAACAGCAGGTTCTGCAGGAACTTGCCAGTGCGCCAGACGGCCCACAGCAGCGGCAGACACATCACCAGCACCTGCGAGAAGTCGTTCGGGTCGCTCAGGAAGCCCTGACCGCGCACCCGCCAGAGGTACCAGCCCGAGGTGTCCTTGGCCGGAATTTCCGCAGCGGAGGAGGGCGGTGCGCGGCTCGGATCGTCGTCCTCGTGGCTGGGCGCTGTCTGGCGCAGCACGAGTTGTGTCGCGTACTGGCCGGTGTGGAAAGCCTGGATGCCAAAGCCTGCGGCGATCAGCATCGACAGCACAACCGCCGCGCAGGTCTTCTTGAGCCGGCCCAGATCGGTGACGTTCAGCGCCACCAGCACGAACAGCATCGACGAGGTGGTGAAGTCGTTCATCGCCGTGAACGCGCCGCCCATCCAGCCGTTGAACGCCAGCGACAGCCCCAGCGCGAGCATGAAGCCAAACAGCAGCTTGAAATCAACCCCGCGGGCGGCGATCTGCTTGCGCACCAGCGCACGGCTGGCCGCCATGATGAAAGCGATGCTCCAGAGCACCAGCATGGGCCGGAGTTCCGCAATCTCGGGAACGAACAGTTCGATCGGCCGGAAAAAGCTCAGGAACACGTACAGCAGGAAGACCGCGAAGCTCATTGTCGAAGACCGTTGTTCTTGCGCAAAAGCGCGATCGTACCGGCTTCTGCACGCCATTCGCGTGACAGCCCCCTGGCCCTCGCACGCGCCCGGCGAGGGGCCGCCTTGATCTGAAATTAGTGGGTACTGCGGGCTGTTGCACAAACATCGCAGCCGTGCTTTTCGTCCGGTCGTGACAGGGTGTTACACGCGTACCATCACGGCCGCGTGAATACGTGACACCGCGACTACGGAAACCCACATCCCTCCATGAACAAGCCTGCTGTCCTCCCTCCCTTGCGCCGCGTGCTCTACCACCACCGCACCCAGGGCAAGGCCGTCGAAGGCGTCCACATCCGAGGCATCACTGACGCGCTGCGCGCCGAGGGCGTGACGGTCGACATCATCTCGCTGCCCGGCGCGGACCCTTACGCGAGTCCGAAGGCGCTCAGCCCGACCAAGCAGGCACGGCCCTGGATGAAGTGGGTCACCAGCCTGCCCGAGCCGATGTTCGAGCTGGTCGAGCTGGGCTACAACCTGATGGCGGGGTTCCGCATCCGCGAATACCTGAACGCCTACAAGGACGTTGATCTGATCTACGAGCGTTATTCGCTCTACATGTTCGTGGCGGTGGTGATCGGCCGGGCGCGCAAGATCCCGGTGATCCTGGAGGTCAACGACTCGGCCACCGTCTACCGTGTGCGCCCGCTGTTCTTCCTGAAGCTGGCGACGATGATCGAGCGCTGGGTGTTCCGCCGCGCCAACGGGCTGGTGTTCGTCTCCGGGGCGTTCCGTGACCGGGTGACCCAGGCGCACGGCCGCATCGCGCCGTCCCTGGTCTCGCACAACGCGGCCAACATCGACAAGTTCAGCTTCACGCCCGCGCAGCGCGCCGAGACCCGCGCCAAGTGGGGGCTGCTGGACGGGCAGGTGGTCTGCGGCTACTTGGGCGCCTTTGTGCCGTGGCACGCGATCGACCAGTTCGTCTACAAGATCGCCGACCGCCTGAAGGCCAACCCGCACCTGAAGCTGCTGCTGG
>JBEANV010000300.1:0-4506 GCA_041165285.1 Pseudomonadota bacterium
CCGGCGACCGCGCCGATCAGCCCGCCGGCCATGACCATCGACACCGCCTTCTCCGGCCCGGTGCTGCCTGCCAGTTCAGCGGCGGCGAAGCGGTAGAGCTGGGCATTGGCGTTGAAGTAGCCCGCCACCACCGTGGCCAGGCACAGCAGCTCGAAATGCCGCCCCACCGCCGCCCACGCGCACAGCAGCGCCGAACCGAATGCCACCGCCGCGCCCATCTGGAACGAGGTCTTGCGGCCGAAGCGGGCCTGCGTGCGCGCCACGAGGGACGTGGACATCGCCCCGCCGAGCACGTAGCCCATCACCGGCAGCGTCGCCAACCAGCCCAGCGGCGCGAGCGCCAGCCCGACCAGCCCGTTGATCGCGATGAAGGCGACGTTGTTGGTGAGGAACAGGCCTTGTGCGGCGGCCAGCAGCCAGAGATTGCGGTTCACGCGGCTGCCCGGCTCACCGCGCCGCGGCCGGCTTGAACACTGCGCCGCCGATCACGCTACCGGCCTTGAGCCCGCGCTTGTCGAACCAGCCCTTGTTCATCTCCAGCACAAAGCGCACCGGCTTCTTCGAGCAGTGCGAGTCGTCCGACTGGGGCTTCATGTCCTCGATGTTGACGATGGTGCCCGTGTCGTCGATGAACGCGGCCGAAAGCGGAATCAGCGTGTTGCGCATCCAGAAACACTGCACGCCGGACTGCTCGAACACGAAGACCATGCCGTCGTTCGTGCCCATGCTCGGCCGGTGCATCAGGCCGATCTGGCGCTCGCTGTCGTCGTCGGCGACTTCGGCGCGGATCAGGTGCATGCCCGCGGTGAGCTGGGTGGTGGGGAGCTTCTGCGGGCCGGACTGGGCGTGGGCGCCGAACGACATGACGGCGAGTGCGGCCAGTGCCGCCTGCGCGATGCGTTGGTTCAGGCGATAGAACTTGATGTGGATCATGTTGTGTGGGGCGTTGAACTTCAAGAATAGCGCAAGCCATGATTTCTGCCTCTGCCACCTCCGTGCCCACTGCCACCCTCGCGGCCACTGCGACCCCGGCGCTCAGTTCCACCCAGGCCGCCGCCGTCAATGATCCCCGGCAGCAGTCCGACTTCACCCAGTGGCTCGACGACGGTCAGGGTGGCGAGCTGGGCCAGTCGCGCCTGCTGCTCAGCGGCCTGCATTGCGCAGCCTGTGCCGGCTTGATCGAGGACGCGCTGTGTGGAGTGGATGGTGTGCGCGCCGCCGAGGTCAGCGGCGCTGCCCAACGGGCGGTGGTCACCTGGGATCCGCAGCGCACGCAGGTTTCGGCGTTGATCGAGGCGGTGCGGCGCGCAGGGTATGGCGCCTTTCCGGACACGGGCGCGCAGGCCGTGGCGCTGGCGACCTGCGAGACACGCCAGTCGATCTGGCGGCTGTTCGTGGCGGCGTTCTGCATGATGCAGGTGATGATGTATGCGACCCCGGCCTACGTGGCCGCTGCCGGTGACATCACGCCCGACATGGTGCAACTGCTGCGCTGGGCGAGCTGGGTGCTGACGCTGCCGGTGATGGTGTTCGCGGCCGGGCCGTTTTTCAGCGGTGCGTGGCGCGGGTTGCGGCAAGGGCGCATCAGCATGGACTTGCCGGTGGCGCTGGGCATTGGCGTCACCTTCATCGCCAGCTCGGCAGCGACCTTCGACGCCCGCGGGCCGTTTGGCTCGGAGGTGTATTTCGACTCCCTGACCATGTTCGTCAGCTTCCTGTTCGGCGCGCGGGTGCTGGAGTCGCGTGCCCGGCAGCGTGCGGCGCAGTCGCTTGATGGCGTGATGCGCCGCCTGCCGGATGCCGTCGAGCGACTCGATGCGCAGGGGCAGGGCACGCTGGTGCCGGCATCTGCGCTGGTCGTGGGCGACCGCGTGCGCGTGCATGCGGGCCAGGCCTTCGCCGCGGACGGCCGGGTGGTCGAGGGTCGCACCTTGATCGACGAGGCCATGTTGTCGGGCGAGTCGCGGCCGGTGGACCGGGCGGTGGGCGATGAGGTGGCGGCGGGCTGCATCAACCTGAGCGCGCCGGTGGTGATGCAGGTGCTGCAGCTTGGCGCGCAGACCCGCTACCAGCGCATCGTGGCGCTGGTCGAGCGGGCCCTGACCGAGCGGCCGGCGTTTGTCCTCGCCACTGACCGCATCGCCGCGCCCTTCCTCTGGGCGGTGCTGGCGCTGGCGGCTGCGGCGTGGGGTGTCTGGATGGTCATCGACCCGGACCGCGCACTGTGGGTGGCCGTGTCGGTGCTGATAGTGACCTGTCCGTGTGCGCTGTCGCTGGGGGCGCCGGTGGCCTTGCTGGCGTCGGCCGGCGAGCTGGCACGGCGCGGCATCCTCGTGCAGCGTCTCGATGCGCTGGAGATCCTGACCCGCGTGCAGGACGTCGTCTTCGACAAGACCGGCACTGTCACCGAAGACCGGCTGGCGTTGGCGCAAGCCACTGCGCTGCAGCCGGTGCCCGGCCTGGCGCAGGAGCGTCTGCAGACCTTGGCCACCGTGCTGGCGCGGCATTCGCTGCATCCCCTGTCCCGCGCGCTGGCGCTGGCCGAGCCGCGGAGGGGCGATGGATTGGTTGCGCTGGACGCGGTGCGTGAACAGCCGGGCCGCGGATTGGAGGCCACTGCGCAGATGGATGGTCAGCAACTCGTCGTTCGGCTGGGCGGCTCGGCATGGTGCGGCCTGCCCGAGGGCGTTGCACTGCCGGCCCGTCCCGCCGTCTGGCTGGCGCTGCAAGCTGGTGGCGACTGGCGGCCGGTGTGCCGCTTCGAATTCGACGAGGTGCTGCGCCGCGATGCCCTGGCCGGCGTCACCGGCCTGACCCGGGCGGGCCTGGCGCTGCACCTGTTCTCCGGTGACCAGACGGCCAGTGTCCAGGCCGTGGCCCGTCGCCTGGGTATTGCTGATGCCCGCGCCCGCTGCACGCCGCAGGACAAGCTGTCCGGCGTCGAGGCCCTGCAGGCTGCGGGCCGTGTCGTGGCGATGGTGGGTGATGGCATCAACGATGCGCCGGTGCTGGCGCGCGCCGACGTCTCCATCGCACTTGGCACCGCCGCGGCGCTGGCGCAGGCGCGTGCCGACGTGATCGTGCTGTCGGACCGCATCGAGGATCTGCCCGTTCTGCTCGAAACGGCGCGCCGCACCGTGGCGATCGTGCGACAGAACCTGCGCTGGGCGCTGTTCTACAACGCGGCCTCGGTGCCGCTGGCGCTGGCGGGCTGGCTGCCGCCGTGGCTGGCGGGCCTCGGCATGGCGGGCAGCTCGCTGGTGGTTGTCCTCAACGCCCTGCGGCTCACCCGCCGGCGCTTCCCCGGCCCTCCGGGCAAGGCCTGAACGATGGACATCCTGTTCCTGTTGATCCCCCTGTCGGTGGTCCTCGTCTTCCTGATCATCGCGGTGTTCGCGTGGGCCTTGAAGAGCGGCCAGTTCGACGACATCGAGCGCGAGGGCGAACGCATCCTGCGCGCCGACCGCGACGAGCTTGATGCCGATCAATCCAGTGCGCCTTCGGCTGCCGAAGAATCCCGGCCGAGGATCGAGAGAGTTTCCTAGGAGAACAACCAATGGCAATCAACACAAAGACGGCTGGCCCCGTCTTCACCGATACGGCTGTGCGGCAGTTTGCCCTCGCCGCGGTGGTCTGGGGCATTGTGGGGATGCTGGTCGGGGTCGTGATCGCGGCCCAGCTTGCATTCCCGGACATGACAAACGGCATTCCGTGGCTCAGCTACGGGCGCCTGCGTCCGCTGCACACCAATGCGGTGATCTTCGCGTTCGGCGGCTGCGCGCTGTTCGCGACCAGTTACCACGTGGTGCAGCGCACCTGCCAGACCCGGCTGTTCGCCCCGGCGCTGGCCCAGTTCACCTTCTGGGGCTGGCAGCTCGTCATCCTGTCCGCGGTGGTCTCGCTGCCGCTGGGCATGACCCAAGGCAAGGAATACGCCGAACTCGAATGGCCGATCGACCTGCTGATCGCCGTCGTCTGGGTCAGCTACGCGGTCGTGTTCTTCGGCACGGTCGGCATCCGCAAGGTCAGCCACATCTATGTGGGCAACTGGTTCTTTGGTGCCTTCATCCTCGCGGTCGCGCTGCTGCACATCGTCAACAGCGCCGCCATTCCGGTGTCGGTCTGGCCGATGAAGTCCTATTCGGCCTACGCCGGTGTGCAGGACGCGATGGTGCAGTGGTGGTACGGCCACAACGCGGTGGGCTTCTTCCTGACCGCGGGCTTCCTGGGGATGATGTATTACTACATCCCGAAGCAGGCCGGCCGCCCGGTCTACTCCTACCGCCTGTCGATCGTCCACTTCTGGGCGCTGATCTTCACCTACATGTGGGCGGGTCCGCACCACCTGCACTACACCGCGCTGCCGGACTGGACGCAGTCGGTCGGCATGATCTTCTCGCTGGTGCTGCTGGCCCCCAGCTGGGGCGGCATGATCAACGGCATCATGACCCTGTCGGGCGCGTGGCACAAACTGCGTGACGACCCGATCCTGAAGTTCCTGATCGT
>JBEANV010000301.1:0-2537 GCA_041165285.1 Pseudomonadota bacterium
CGCAGCAGCTTGATCTGCATGCCCATCGGCATGGTCTCCAGCTCGTCGAGGAACAGGGTGCCGCCGTTGGCGTATTCGATCTTGCCGATGCGCTTTTTCTGCGCGCCGGTGAAGGCGCCGACCTCGTGGCCGAACAGCTCGCTGTCGAGCAGCGTGTCGGGCACACCGCCGCAGTTCAGCGCCACGTAGGTGCCGTCGCGCCGGCCGGAGAAGTCGTGCAGCGCGCGGGCCACCACCTCCTTGCCGGTGCCGGTCTCGCCCTGGATCAGCACGTCCACGGGGCTGTCCGCCACCTCCATCACCAGCCGGCGCACGCGCTGGATCTGCGGCGAGCGGCCGATGAGCTTGCCCTCGATGCCCTCGCGGCGCGCCAGCACGCGGCGCAGCGTGGCGACTTCGAGCGTGAGGCTGCGCTTTTCCATCGCCCGGCGCACGATCTCGACCAGGATCTCGGGCGAAAACGGCTTGGGAATGAAGTCGTAGGCGCCGCTGCGCATGGCCTCGACTGCCAGCGTCACGTCGCCGTGGCCGGTGATCATGATGACCGGCAGGTCCGGGTCGATCGCATGGCAGTGGCGCACGAGCGAAAGGCCATCCGCCTTGGGCAGGCGCATGTCGGTGACGACGATGCCCGCGTAACCGGGCGTGATGAGCGGGATCGCGGCTTCGGCGGAATCGACCGCCTCGACCGAGAGGCCGGCGAGCTGCAGCGCCTGGACGCAGCCGAGCTGCATGTGGAAATCATCCTCGACGATGAGGACGGTGAGTGCAGAGGCGGACGCAGAGGCGGAATTCATGGTGCGGTGGGTTCTTCCAAGGTGGGCACGGCCGGCAGTCGCACGGTGAAACAGGCGCCGCCCTCAGGCCGATTGTCGGCCTCCAGATCGCCGTGGAACTCGCGCACGATGTCGCGCGAGATCGCCAGCCCCAGGCCGAGGCCGACGCCGGCTTCCTTGGTGGTGAAGAAGGGTTCGAACAGCCGCTGGCGCACGTCCTCGGGCACACCGGGACCACTGTCGGTGACGTCGATGCGCAGCGGCGGCGTGCAGGCCACATCCGACGCAGCATCCAGCGTCAGCACCTTGACTTCGGTGTCGCGCATCGCGTCCATCGCGTTGCCGATCAGGTTGATCAGCACCTGCTCCAGCCGGTTCGGGTCGCACCAGGCGATGACACGGCCGGGTTCGCAGCGGTTGTGGACGGTGACGCCCTCCTTGCGCAGGCGCTGGTCGTACAGGAACAGCGCGTTGCTCACGGCGTGGGCCACATCGGTCGCCGCGGGCTGGGCCAGCGACTTGCGGGCGAAGCCCTTGAGCGGCTGGATGATGTTGCCCATCTGGTCGGCCAGCCGGGTGACGAACTGCAGGTTGCCCGACACCGCCTTCAGATCGCCCCGGCGCATGAATTCGAGCGCGTTGCCCGAGAGCGTGCGGATCGCGCCGAGCGGCTGGGTCAGCTCGTGGGTGATGCCGGTGGCGAGCTGGCCGAGCACGGCCATCTTGGCGGCGTGGATCAGCTCGTCCTGGGCGGCGCGCAGGGTCTGCTCGGCCTGCTCGCGCTCGGCGATCTCGCGGCGCAGGCGGGTGTTGGAGTCGGTCAGGGCGCGGGTGCGGCGGGCGACCTTGTGTTCGAGTTCGGTGTTGGCACGCTCCAGCATCTGCCGCGACTCGATCTTCTGGCGGGCAATGCGCCGGCGCTGGTTCAGGAACAGCCCGAGCAGCAGCACGAAGCCCGCCGCCACCGCCGAGAGGATGCTATTGAGCACAGCCTGGTTGCGCACATTGCGCAGGTCCGAAAAGATCAGCAGCCGCCAGTCCATGCCGTCGAGCGTGCGGCCGAGCACCAGCGTGCTGCTGCGCACCGGGCGGGCGGCGTCGGTCTCGGGCGGCAGGCCGCCGGGCAACACGCCTTCGAGCACCTGGCTGTCCTCGTCGATCGAGAGTTTCACCGGCAGCGGGAAGCGCGGGATCACCATGTTGTTGTAGAGCCGGGTGATCTGCAGATCGACCCGCCGCTCCAGCGACAACTCGCTCAGCGCGGTGTAACGCCACTCGGGCCGCGACGACAGGATCACGACCTGGTTGGTGTCGGCCAGCAACGCGGGCGCGCCGAGCATGTCCCAGACCTCTTCCACCGGGTCGAGGCTGATCTTGATGGTGGCCACGCCAAGCACGCGGGCGCCGTCGCGGATCGGGTGCGAAACGAAATAACCCGGCTGGTTGCTCTTGGCGCCGATGGCGAAGTGGCGGCCGACCTGGCCGGACAAGGCTTCGAGGAAGTACGGGCGGTAGGACAAGTCCTCGCCGAGCTGGCTGTCGTCGCCGAGTGCGCTGTTGCTGGAGGCGACCACGACGCCGCGTTCGTCCATGACGAACACCGCCAGGCTGCCCAGATGGGCGTTCAGGCGGCGCAGGTAGTCGTTGACGCGGCTGACGCGCAGCGCGTGGCCAGGTTCGAGCAGCAGCGCCTGCACGTCCTGGTTGAGCTGGATGGTCGCGGGCACCTGTTCGAGCCGCTTGACCATGCCCTCGACGGCG
>JBEANV010000302.1:0-3500 GCA_041165285.1 Pseudomonadota bacterium
CGACGGGGCGAGCGTCGGCGGCTTCGGACGGACCTTCGGCATCAGTGGTCGTGGCCGCAGCTGGGGCCGTGGACGTGGGGCGTCTCGGCGGCGCGCACGGCGATGTTCAGTGGCTTGCCACGCACGGGGGCGGCGGCGGCTGGCGCGTGGGAATGGCCGTGTCCGTGGTCGCCGTGGTCATGACCATGACCGCCCGCGGCATAGGCACCGCCTTCCGGCTCGAACGCCGCCGACGCCTCGGTGACGGTCAGGTGCATCTGGCGCAGCATGTCGGCCAGCACATGGTCCGGCTCGAACTTCAGGTGATCGGGCTGCAGCTCCAGTTGCACATGCCGGTTGCCGAGGTGGTAGGCGGCGCGCACGAGGTCGAACGGCGTGCCATGTTCGCTGCAGGGGCGCACGACCAGCACCGGCTGCGGCGCCGCGATGACCCGCACCATCGAGCCGTCTTCTGCCACCAGCACGTCGCCACCGCGCACCAGCGTGCCGCGGGGCAGGAAGACGCCGAGGTGGCGCCCGCTGCTGTCGGTGGCGTCGAAGCGGCTTTTCTGGCGCACGTCCCAGTCGATCTCGACGGACGGGGCGCGCTTGAGCAGAACCTGGGCGAGACCCTGGCCTTGGGGGAGGAGCTTGTTGACGGTGAGCATGGCGTCTATTGTGCGGCGGCGCGAGCGATCTGACCGCGCACCCAGGCGATCACGGCGTCCGGGCGGGTGAACTCGTCGGCCGAGCGGGCGGCGATGGCGGGGAAGCGTTCGGTCCACTGCTTTGACAGCGTGGTCCCCGGCCCCAGCTCCAGCACGCACTGCACCCCCCGCTCGGCCAGTGCTTCCAGGCAGCGGTCCCACGGCACCGCCTGCGCCACTTGCCGGGCGAAGGCGTCGCGCAGCGCGGCCGGTCGGCGCACGACTTCGCCCGTGGCGTTGCAGACCAGCGCGGCGCGGGGCATGGAGAAGTTTCGCGCCTCGACCACGGCGGTGAGCGCAGGCACCGCCTCGGCCAGCATCGGCGTGTGCGAGGCGATCCGCACGCCGAGCCGCGTGCAGGACACGCCGCCCGCGACCAGTTCGCGCTCGGCTGCATCGAGTGCCGTCACCGCGCCGCCGACGATGTGGCGCTGCGGCCCGAGCCGGATCGCGACGGCGAGGCCGTGGCGCTGCAGCACGGGCGCCAGTGCGTCGGCCGCCAGGTCGCGCACGGCGAGCAGACCGCCGGCCGGGTGGCGCGCTGCGGCGTCGTTCATGGCCTGGGCGCGGGCCTGGGCGAGGTCCATCGCGGTGTCGGCGTCGAACACCCCCGCGAGGCTGAACGCCGCGACTTCGCCGACGCTGTAGCCGGCGATGGCGGTTGGTGTCGGCAGGTGAGCCCGCAACCGCGCCCACAGCGCCAGCGCCAGACCCGTGATCAGCGGCTGCGCCACTTCGTTGCGCGTGGCCCAGGCGGGATCGTCCAGCCGCATGCGCCAGTCCGCGCCCAGCGTGGCGGCGAGCCGGTCAAGCGTCGGGTCAGGGGCCGCGTCCTGCAGCAGCCACGGCAGCATCGCCGCGTGCTGCGTGCCTTGGCCGGGGATGAGCAGGCCCAGGCTCATCTCACCGCGCCCACCCGCAGCACCCAGCCCGCGGCGGCCAGCAGGTCGGCCGCGCCGCCGGGCGACAGGCGCCGGGCGACGAAGTGGCGGTGGATCGCCTCGGCCCGCTCGATCGCGCCGGGTTGGCGCACGCCGCCGTCGGCGAGGTAGTCCCGTGCCAGGCGCTGGGCGTCGCGCAGGCCGGCGAGGCCGCCGCGGTGGGCAAGGTTGGTGTCGTCTAGCGTGGCCATGAGGTGGAAGAAGGTCTGCAGTCGGGCGTCGCGGGGGGGCAGTCCTTCCGCCCGAGCCGCTTGCAGCACGGGCACCGCGACCTCGAACAGCACCGGCATCCCGAGCGCCGCCTCGTCGCCCGCGCTGCGCAGGCCGAATTGCTGCGCGACACGCTGGCCGTTCGACGCGCCGGTGTGACCGCAGCGCCGGCGCAGCGCCTCGCCCCAGCCGTCCAGCAACGTGGCGCGCAGGCGGGCGGGTGTCGGCGTCGTGCCCTCGGCGTGCAGGCGACCTGCCGCGGCGCACAGCATCCCGAGGTTGAAGATCGCCCCGCGGTGCGTGTTGACGCCGCCCGTGGCCTGCAGCATCCGCGCCTCGGCGGCGAGGCCGAGCCGTTCGAGCGTGGCAAACGGGGCGTGCTGCGCACCGGCTTCGGTGATCCGCACGAAGTAGTGGCGCAGCGCGAACAGGCTGCGCAGGAAGGTGCCGGCGTCCATGTCGGCGTGGCTGCCGGTGTCGATGAACGAGACCAGCCCGGGCTTGGGGTAGAGCGCGAGTTCGTCGTAGAGCGCCACGGTGGCGGCGCGGCCGATGGCTTGCAGGCGCGCCGTGTGGTGTGCCGTGGCGTGTGAGATCCCGGAGGGCGGCAGTGGGTTCAGGTGGTGAGGGTCAGCCATTGCGCATCCCGTTCCAGCCGCACGTCGGTCAGGCGCTTCACGAGCACCGCGTCGGCCCGACCCGCCCGCCACTGCCGCCACTCGCGCCACGCCACGGCGGCACCGTCCGGCAGTCCGATCTCGCCGTCTAGCCGCGGGCCGCGCCACTCGGCGCCGTCGAGCACCGCCGTGACCGCATCCGCCTGCGCCGCATCCTGCACGGGCAGCCACAGGTCGAGGTCCGAGCCGTCGCGCAGGTAGCCGAGGCCGGTGAGCGCCTGCCAGCCGTGGCCGCCGTAGACCCGCGGCGTCACGCCCAGCGCGGCCAGCCGGCCGGTCAGCGTTGTCCACGCAGCGCGCACCTCGGGCGCTAGCAGCGGCGTGACCGTGGCCGGTTCCGGTAAAGCCTGTGCCTCGCGCAGATCGGTTTTCGGCACGGACAGCGCCAGCCGCAGCCGCCCCCAGCACGTCGGCGCAGGCAGCCCGAGCGTGACGTGCCCGCGTCCGGCGTCGTCCACCCGCTGGCGGGCGACGACCAGTGGCAGGTCGTGACGCGCCCAGTGCGAGACCGCCGCCTGTGCCTGTGCCTGTGCCTGCGGCGGACGGTTGCCTGCCTGCACGCCCGCCCAGCCCGCAGGCGTCAGGCGCACCAGCCGGTGGCGCTGCAAGTCCAGCGGCATCACGCGGCGTCCAGCACCCGCTCGATCACCGCCGCCGCGAGCCGGCGCCCACCGCGTGCGGCGCCGTCCACCGCCCGCGTGTCCGTGACCGGCGTATCCGCCAGCGCCGCCCGCAAGCACGCCGCGAGGTCATCCCGCCACAGCGCCCGCACGCCGCCCATCGCCACGTAGTTCTCCACGCCCGGCGCGAACACCGGGTTGCTCGCCGACAGCGCGGCCAGCATCGCCTCCGGCAGCTTCGTCACCCGCGCCATCGCCGGCAGGAGCATCACGCGGATCTCGGCTTCCGGCAGCGCGAAGCAACCATCCGCGATCAGCCCCGAGGTCAGGAAGCCGCCCGACAGCGCCTGCTCGTAGACGAGGCCG